>CBDUPS010000335.1:0-2541 GCA_965369155.1 uncultured Spongiibacteraceae bacterium | reverse complement strand
GCTGGGCTTAGTTTAATTTATAACTTATTAGAGACAACCTCCGATGATGTGAGCCAAACATTAGAGCAGGCTACAGACGCTATAGCTCATGTTTTAGGCTTAGATGCCTATACCGATGATATTGGCCTCTTACAGCAGCAGGCGATTAAATTACTGGGAGAGTATTTTGTTCAGCCTATTTCGCAATACAGCCCTGATTATTTACAACAAAAAATTTCTAATAAAACAGATTTCTCTAAAGCCGTTACTTATGCTTTTGAACAGTTAGATTCTTTTGTGCTACAGGGTGATGATTTACTGTACCAATCTCAATTTACCCCAAATTATTCTCAAATTTGGCAGCAAGCCCGAGCTGAGTATTACGGTAAAACCATAGAGCGCTATTTATTAAATGATACCGATGACTTTTCGGGGCAGTCGTATGGCTTATTAACGCACTATAAAGATGCCAACCTTGGTCGTGATGTCTTTACGATGGGTGGATTTGATGCAGGGTTAGTGCATCAGGTAAGTTTTGCCAGTCAATCAAATCGGCTATTAAAAGGTAGTCGTAACCACGATATTATCTTTGGTACACAATATTCTGATCGGTTATTAGGGGGTAAAGGTAACGATTATATTGAGGGGTTAGAAGGTGATGATACCTTATCAGGTGGTGCGGGTTACGACATTTTAAATGGCGGGTTAGGTGATAATATTTATTTATTAAATAAGGGTGATGAACTCAACGTTATTACTTTTAATGAGGTGAGTAAAAAACAAAGCAACCAATTGCGCGTTTATGGTGAAGACATTAATCAGCTAACCAAAACTCATTATAACAGCCCATTTTATGAAAAAGATAATATAAGAGGGGTATTAGACGGTAATGATTTTTTATTAATTGGTGATATTAATAGCACAACACTAGATACCTTTTTAATACCTAATTGGAGTGAATCAAAACAGCATTATTCACTTAAGTTACAAAATGAAAGTTCGCAGGGAATGCGTTTTCGTAAGGGTTTTGTTGTTGGTGATGGCCATGACCATGGCGAAGGTATTAGTTATTCATGGCACTTTAGAGATAGTTATTTTAATACACTACCATTGTACTATGAGGGTAAAGATTACTGGCTGGCCCATAAAATTGATCAAAGCGAATACTATTTAAAACGCTTTGATGGCAGCAATAATGATGATTATTTATTAGGCAGTGATTGGTCGGATACTCAGCCAACAGAGGCAGAAGTGTTTAATGATGTGTTAAGGGGCCTTGCTGGAAATGATGTCATAAAGGGTGATGTTGATGTGTCGGGCTATCAAGGTGAAAATGATTTGCTTACCGGTGGTAGAGGCTCCGATAAAATTTATGGGGGAGCAGGTGATGATTTACTGTTTGGTTATGATGAGTTTTATTATCCTAATATATTAACCAGCCCTTATAAGCAGTCTGTCGATGGTGAAAAAGAGTCTGTTGATGATAGTGATTATTTAGAGGGTAACCACGGTGAGGATGCTATTTTTGCCGGTAGTTATAACGATACCTTATTAGGTGGTGCGGGGCGTGATGTTTTAAATGGTGGCCCAGGTAATGATGTATTACAAGGAGGAGATGGTACCGATTATTTAAATGGTGATATGCAAGCACGCTTTTTACCGGATTTTGCCAATCCATTCCCAGATTTTATTGATGCTATTGATGAGCGATTCTCTTATAACGATTTATTAGCCGGGGGGAATGGTAAAGATTATTTGTACGGTGATATGGGTGCTGATGTTTTGCTAGGCGGAGATGGTAGCGATACTTTAATGGGAGATAGAACCAATAATGTTAAGTTATTTAATGAGCT
The DNA here is from genome assembly GCA_965369155.1 of uncultured Spongiibacteraceae bacterium. Classification (GTDB taxonomy): domain Bacteria; phylum Pseudomonadota; class Gammaproteobacteria; order Pseudomonadales; family CBDUPS01; genus CBDUPS01. The sequence goes on along the minus strand of CBDUPS010000335.1, from coordinate 709 downwards.
AATTTATAAGGAGCTTCCTTACGAGTTACATGCTAACGATTATTTATTTGGCGGCGATGGTAAAGATTATTTGTATGGTAATGGTGGAGATGATTTTTTATTTGGTGGAGCAGGTGGTGATCATCTTGAGGGAGATGATGGGTTATTAAATGATAAAAAATTAGGTGGTAATGATGTACTTTGGGGCGGTAAAGGTAAGGATGTTTTACTAGGGCAACAAGGTAATGATGTATTAGTGGGTGGCGAGGAAAACGATACATTAAAAGGTGGTGTAGGGGCTGATTTACTTTTAGGTGGTGATGGAGAGGATAATCTTTTTGGTGACGAAGGTGATGATGAAGTTAATGGCGGGAGTGATAACGACATTATAGAGGGTAATGATGGTAATGATGTGTTGTATGGCGGTGGGGGTAATGATTCATTAAGTGGTGGTGCTGGTAATGATGTGTTGTATGGCAATGCTGGCACCGATACGTTAAATGGTGACGCAGGAGATGACTTATTAATTTCTGGCGCATCTAGTAATGGTGCAGAAATACTTGATGGTGGTACAGGTGATGATATTTATTACTTTTGGCGCAAAGATGGTGAAAAAAAATATGAGGACACATCGGGAGACAATAAATTATATTTTCGTGGGGGTATTACCCAGCAACAGTTATTGTGGGACGAAGATACATTAACCTTGTCTTACGGTGATGATACAGAC
>CBDUPS010000334.1:0-2544 GCA_965369155.1 uncultured Spongiibacteraceae bacterium | reverse complement strand
AAAAGTTACCCGCTGTTTGTCGAATAGCCCTATGTGAAGAACAAAATCATTACTCAGCACCACATACGAATTGCCAATGACCACACCCTTAGGCTTGAAGGCATCAAGTAAATCACCATTACCTACATTAGGCAGATTACCGGCCAAGGCTGCTTCGGTCATTTTTTTCTGAGCCCATTGATTAACATCTTCTTCATCAGCAAGCCTAATTGAGCCGCTTTTTATTGCATCATCTAAAGCTGCTTTATCAGATTTTTGTGTGGCTTTATCTACGACATTATCAATAGATTTTGAACTATTATTTAATGGTGTCTATGTTGCTGAAACTGAACCATCAAGACGAATAACGTTTGGTATTTCAACATCAACCATATCGTGCTTATTAAATATATAATCAGGATTTTTATCCGTCATTGCTGCTATGTATGCTTTTATTTGAGCATCACCGCTTCTATCTCTTTTTAACTCTGAAATCTCAAGGATAATAGCACTACCCGCATTAGATATTGTTGTGCCTGGGGCAAAAGAATTAAAAATAACTCCCTGTAATTCAGTGTTGTGAGGATTATTAATAACCCAATTAATTGCTGCGTATGATGTTATAAACAATAAATGTGATGCTTCACCTTCAGGCAATGTTATTTCTACTTCGTTATATATAGAGGTGCTGTTAGCAACATCATAAGAATTAATGTAGCTAATCTGCGTTGTGTCTTTAATGAGAGAGGACAAATTCTCACTTACATCAATTTTAGTGTAGCTCGTAAATGAAGCATATAGCTTAAACACTATCTATCATCGCACCATTCAATAATAATTTACTTGTTATGCATCACTTAGATTGACCGTGACAGAAAAACCCGCAGACAACTGATTTAATACTGATCTCACTTCTGCAATCCGCTTGGCTGCAGATTCTTTTGTGTGAGGCGTAGGAGTTGTATCTGCTGCTGTAGAATTGAGAGCTAATTGTGCAAAGTCAGGAAAGGCTTTATGTATACCCATATGTATTGCTTCTTGGGTTTTGCTAGAGATGTCTATTGCGCAATAACTTCCACGTGCTCCTAAAGGAGAGTGGTACATGGGTAAATAGAGTGTCGTTTTACCTAAGCCATTTGCTGAAAAACTTAACCTTTCAGTAAAAGCATACTGATCAAATGCTACTGAGAAACTACCCTTCCATCCACTGTCACTTACTTCAAAATCACTTAAATGTACTGCTTGTGGATCTGGAATAACTTCAACGTTTTCCTCCAACCACTTTTCAAGGGGAGCCCAGCTTTCTTTTATATCTTTTAAAAGTTGTTCGTCCATAATTTTTTCATCTAACTCCTGTCATTTATTATTTTCATACTCTTGTTATAGCGTTATTTATGTATTAAGAAAAGCATTGTCTGTACCTTTATTGGCGCATTTTAAATGCTCTTTTATCATTGCCTATCAACACTCGGCTCAACTGACATAGCCCTACAGGCCAACATGCGCTGCTTTGGGGCATTAATATAATAGATTGGGAGTAATTTGAGAAAATAAAAAAACCCAGCCAAAAGACTGGGTTTTTTTATATGGCGGAGAGAGAGGGATTCGAACCCTCGATAAGTGTTAACCTATACGCCCTTAGCAGGGGCGCGCCTTCAGCCGCTCGGCCATCTCTCCTAAAACAACATATATAACTAAACTATATGTTTCAGGCGCAGCATAATACACATTTATAACGCCTGTGTGAACCTACTCTATTCAGTTTCACCATCTTTTTCGTTTTGGATACGCTGATAAATCTCCTCGCGATGTACGGCTACTTCTCTTGGGGCATCAACACCAATACGTACTTGGTTACCTTTTACGCCCAATACGGTAATACTCACGTCATCACCAACCATGAGTGTTTCGCCTACACGGCGAGTTAAAATTAGCATAATATTATCTCCTATTCGTTACTGTCGTTGACATCCAAATCAAAGGCTGTATGTAAGGCCCTAACTGCAAGCTCTAGATATTTCTCTTCAATAATAACTGATATCTTTATCTCTGATGTGGTAATCATCAAAATATTAATGTTAGCTTCCGCTAATGTTTTAAACATTTTACTAGCAACCCCTGCATGGGAGCGCATACCCACACCCACCAAAGATACTTTACAAATGTTACTATCACTGACCGCTTCTTTGGCACCAAGTTCATTGGCTGTGGCTGTTAATATCGCTAATGCTTTTTTCTCATCAACTTTATTAACGGTAAAGGTAAAGTCGTTGGTTTTGTCATATGAGGTGTTTTGTAAAATAACATCCACTTCAACCCCTGCTTCACCAATAGGGCCTAGTATTTTATAAGCAACACCAGGCACATGAGGTACACCTCTAATGGTTAACTTTGCTTCATCGCGATTAAATGCAATGCCTGAAACTAATGGTGCTTCCATATTGCTAGTGTCATCTATTGTAATCAATGTACCTTCTCCCGGCTTAAAGCTCGATAATACCCGTAATGGCACATTATATTTGCCAGCGAATTCTACCGAACGAATTTGTAGTACCTTAGAGCCTA
>CBDUPS010000333.1:0-2544 GCA_965369155.1 uncultured Spongiibacteraceae bacterium | reverse complement strand
GTTGGCGTGGGAACGTACTCATCTATTTATGTATCAGCTAATTTGCTAGTTGCCCTAAAATTAAAGCGCGAAGATATGATACCCCCAGAAAAAGAAGGGGAGGAAATGGAATCATTTATTTGATTTTAGTAAATACGTATTCGTTACGATGGTTAAAAATAAAGCCGCAAATTGCGGCTTTATTTTTGCATTATTTTTACAAAGACGCTGTGTAGCAAAACACCCAAACAAAGTGTGCTGGTGAATAAAAGCAGATCTGATGAGCCGGTAATCATGTCGGTAAGTGCAGGCCCTGGGCATAAACCCACTAAGCCCCAACCAACACCAAACATAATGCTGCCAATAATTAAGTTTTTATCAATATCTTTTTTTGTAGGCAGTAAAAACTCAGTGGTTAATAAGGGTTTTTTAAATTTAAAAATAAAAAAATAACCAATGGTTGTGGTTAGCAACGCACTAAACATCACAACACCCAACTGGATATTCCACTGGCCTGTAACATCTAAAAAGCCGATAACTACGGCAGGGTTTGTCATTTGAGAAATACTTAAACCAAAACCAAATAACACTCCAGCAATAAGACTTATTACTATTTTCATAATCCCATTCCTTTACTGATAAATACCGTAGCCACTGCGGTTGTCATAAAAATAATCGTAGCAAGTATCGAACGAGCAGCGCCACGGGAGATACCGCAGACTCCATGCCCACTGGTACAACCCCCACCTAAACGGGTACCAAAGCCGACTAATAAACCCGCTAAAATAAGAACAAAGGAATTGTCGGTTATTTGTAGGGTGAGTGGCTCAAGGGTAAGTGAATATAAAAGTCCACCCAATAATAATCCTGCTATAAACATTGCCCGCCATAGCCATTCGCTTTTAGTCGGGCTAAGTACGCCGGATAAAATGCCGCTAATTCCGGTAATTCTGCCGTTAAACAGCATCATTAATAGGGCGGATAACCCGATAAGTATTCCCCCAACCATGCTTAAAAATAAGGGATTTATGTCTGTATCCATAATTATTAACTCATTACTCAATTTGTTGGCGAACAGTTTGCTCAAGGCTGGTTAAACCCCAACGCTTACCTTCTGTTATTGCATCTTCTACTGATTGGTTTTGTATAAGATATGCTCGCATGGCGATAAGAGCCCCTACACGATTGCCACTGGCACAATGAACGAAAGTTGCCTCACCATTAACAGAGGCTAAAAAGTCATCCAGTTGCTGTGCGTTATTTGTGGTTATATCTTCAGCACCACTAATAGGTAAAGAGTGATAGGTCATGCCTAACTCTTCCACTAACTTTTTTTCGTTAAATGAAACCGGCTCGGTTGTAGGTCGCAAATTAATAACATGCTTTGTGCCATTTTTAGCGAGTATGCGTAAATCATTTTCTGAGGGCTGTCCGCCACTAATCACCTGCGGTGTTGGTGTATTAACTGATATAGAAACTTGTTCAGCTATCAGAGGTGAGCTGGTTTTTGTTTGTGGGCTAACACAGCCATACAGAGCGATTAATGTAATGGGTAGCAACAATAAATAGTATTTCATCAGTTATTTCTCCAGAGGCGACTTGCCACATAGTAAATTTGCAGGTACGGCGGTATCCATTAATTTAGGGTTGGGTAAATTTAAGTTCTTCATAATAGAGACATATTCTGCCTTAGTTTTTCCGGCTAAACGGGGGTTGTGGGCCTTTTCTTCACCAATGGAGCTTACCGTCCAGCATTTATAATCATGGCCTGGGAAAACTAATGTCTCATCTGGCAAAGTAAATAATTTATCAGTAATAGATTCCCATGATTTTTCTGGATTGCCTGCTTGAAAATCTGTACGGCCAGAACCTCTAATTAATAAACACTCGCCGGTAAATACGCGGTCATCTAAATAAAAGCTAAATGATTCATCGGTATGCCCGGGAGTATAAATAGCCCGTAGCTGTAAACTACCGATAGCAATAATATCCCCATCTTTTACCGATTGAGAGACACAGTCGGCTTGAGTGTACTCTCCCATAATTGTTGTGCATTGAGTGTGCTCTCTTAAGGCACCTAAAGCGGTAATATGATCAGCATGGGTGTGTGTATCTATGGCGTAAATAAGTTTTAGGCCAAGTTGCTCAATGAGGCCAAGGTATTGATCAATGTTTTTAAGTACAGGATCAATAATCGCGGCTTCTTTACTGTGTTTGTCGGCTATTAAATAAGTACATGTATAACTTTCTGTATCTAAAAGCTGTCTAAAAATAAATGGCGTATTCATAGTGCTATCACCTGTTTTGTAATAATAAAAAGACCTGCAACAATTAATGAGAATGAAAATATTTTTTGTAACAAAGAGGCGGTTATATGCTTGGCTAATGTGCGACCGAATAACATACCACCTAATGACCCTGCTGCAAAAATGATAATGGTGGTATCAATAGAGCTTAATGACTGTTGTGAAAAGGCAACACCACTAAAACCGATAAGAGAAATAATCACCAGAGATGAAGCAACAGCTTGATGGATAGTGATTTGAGTGACTAGCATTAAAATAG
>CBDUPS010000332.1:0-2564 GCA_965369155.1 uncultured Spongiibacteraceae bacterium | reverse complement strand
CAAATAATCTGCAGCACCACCTGATAAAGAAACCTCCCAATTACCAGAGCCATACATATCAGCAGGTAAAGCTAAAGGCTGCCCTTCAACTAAAATCTCACTACCTTGATGAAGAATAAATGCACGAACTGTCGAACCCACCTCAGTTTGTCCATAACCCAGAGGTGTATTGTCTGATGTCACAAGATCAAAAGGGCTATCCCCTGTATCTGTATCTAACCCTTGAACATCAAGGAACGGCGCTATGGTATCTAACTCTATATCGCTATTTTCATCGGCATTAGCCACATTGCCAGCAAGGTCAGTACCTGTCGCATTAACAGTAATAGTTCCATTATTCAGACCACTAATATCCGCAGTCACAGTCCAAGTACCATCACCTTGAACCTGAACCACTTCAATCACATTGCTAGAACCATCACTGAAAGTCACTGTAATATCACGACCTGCTTCAATGGTTTGAATACTTTGGATCGTTGTTGCTACACCATCAAACACGGCTACATTTGCTACGGTAGTACCAGAAACTACTACAGCCGTAGACTCTGCCGCACTAATTAACGCATCAGCAGGCGCATCTATTGTTACAGAAGCATTGGTATCAATAGTAAAAGCTATTACTTCGCTAGTAGCGTTATTACCTGCTTCATCTTGTGAGTCTATGCGTACTTCATAATCGCCATCAGGTAATGAACCCCCAAAGAAGCTATCAATTAATGATGCTATGTCGGTAAAGGCTGCTTCCCCTGCTGCTAATGCGGCTTGTGGATCATTTACCATATCCATAATGGCATCAGTTAGGTCACTCATATTTACTGCAGGGCCAAACATAGTAGCCAAAATATTCATGATCTCTGGAACATTCACTACTGATGGAGGCACTTCATTAACCCACCAATCCATTATCACATTAATGTCACTAATGTCTTTGTAATCAGGGTCATTAATTGGCAGTAAGCTATCTTCAATTAATTCACCAAACATTTGCAAGAAGCCCATGTTATCTAATGCAGGTGGTTGGCCTGAACCGAAGATATCATCAATGCGTACCAGTAAACCTGGAACATCAATCGCTCCGGCAACACCTAGTACATTATCAACAGCTGTTTGTAAGCCATCCATAATGTCATTTACGGTAGAGGATTGAGTAAGGCCAGCAAAAAGTGTTTGGACCTCAACAGCTAGGCTCGTGAAAACCCCCTCTAGGTTACTTAATTAGGTAGGTAAATCCGTTACCCCACCAATCACATCCCATAAGGCAACCATTAGTTTAGGAATATCTACCACATCACCAAAGTTAGCCTGTAGAACATCCATTACCCCTTCTACATCAACCGAGTTATTTAACAACCCATCAACAACCGGCTGTAACTCGTCCATAAAGCCTTCCCAGCCAAGCTCAAACTGTAGTGCTGCAACGGCTTCACTGTTTAAGGCCCAATTCCAGTTGCCTGAACCATCAACACTAGCCGGTAAAGTAAACGCAGAGCCATCCACTAAAATCTCAGAGCCGTTAAATAGTAAGGTTCCTGTAACGGTACTCCCTACTTCTGTGGTGCCGGCTAACTCAGGGTTAGAGTCGTGGGTTAAGTGATCAACGGCACTCTCACCAGTATCTACGGTGAAGTTGTCAATAGAAACTACAGGGGCGATTGTGTCAATCGTTACAACAAGAGGGGCTGAGTCTGCACTAGTATTACCCGCTGTATCGGTTGCCGTTACTACAAAAGAAGCTGTTGCATCAAGCGCTAAATTTTGAGCCACAATAGCTTGAGCTAAAGCTGTACCCCCTAAATTAAAACTCCACTCCCCTGTAGGTGAGGCCTGTACGACACCAAATGCTCCTTCACCAACAACAGTGATAGTCACCATACTGTTCGCTTCCGCGGTACCCGACAAAACTGTGGTGGGCAAATCAGCTATCGTAACAAATCCATCACCTTCGGTACCTGCATCATCACCACTAACGGTAATAGTGGGTGTACTAGGTGCGATATTATCAAAGGTAATCGTAAATGGATTTGAAGCAGCACTTTCATTACCTGCAGCATCGGTTGCCCTCGCCACAATATTAAAGTCTGCTTCTATTGCTGGGATTAGTGGTAATCCACTGGTATCGGCTAATGCTACGCTCCAGTTACCTGAGCCATCAGCAGTTGTTGTGGCAATATCACCCAAAGCATTAATGCTAAGTGTGACCGTGCTGTTGGCTTCTGCCGTGCCTGATAACACAGTCGTTGCAATATCCGCTTGGCTAATAACGCCGTCGCCATCAGTCCCTTGGCTATCTCCTGTAATACTCGTAATAACAGGAGCCGAAGGCGCCACATTATCAAAGGTAATGGTCAATGCAGATGAATTCCCGCTCTCATTACCTGCAACATCTATGGCTCTGGCTACAAGGTTAAAGTCAGCTTCTATACCTGGTGGAATAGCTGGGAAGCTTGAATCCCCTAAGTCAACGCTCCATTGCCCTGAGCTAGTCGCTGTTGTGCTCGCAATATCCCCAGCAGCATTAACGCTTAAAATAACCGTGGCAAAAGCCTCAGCCGTACCTGATACAA
>CBDUPS010000331.1:0-2565 GCA_965369155.1 uncultured Spongiibacteraceae bacterium | reverse complement strand
CCATAATAATAGCGCGCTTATGATCTTGTAATGCTCCAGCAACAATTTCTGAGGCAGAGGCAGAGCCGCCATTGATGAGTACAATAATAGGCGTGCCTAACGCAGCATCTCCAGGGAAGGCTGTGAAACGTAATTGAGATTGTGGGATACGGCCTTCGGTGTAAACAATTAAGCCATCATTAAGTACGGCATCAACTACTTCAACAGATGCATCTAATAGTCCACCGGGGTTATTACGTAAATCTAAAACTAAGCCTTTTAAAGCTGCGCTTTTTTGTAGGCTCTGTAATGCGGTTTTAAAATCCTTGCCAGTATTCTTTTGAAATTGTGCGATACGAATATAACCAAAACCCTCTTCAAGTATTTTTGATTTAACACTTTTTACTTTAATGATGTCACGGGTAATGAGCACTTCAAAAGGGGAGGCTAGACCCTCTCTTACAATGGTTAAATTTAATTTAGTGCCGGGCTTGCCACGCATAATATCAATAGAGTCAGATAAGGACATGCCACGAACAGGCTGGTCATCAAGCTTAATAATAAGGTCGCCACTTTTTATGCCTGCTTTATAGGCAGGGGTATCGTCTATAGGTGCAATTATTTTTATAACGCCGTCTTCTTGTGTTATTTCTATTCCAAGGCCGCCAAACTCTCCCTTAGTGGAGTCTTCAAAGCTTTTAAAAGACTCTTCATCTAGATAGGCAGAATGTGGATCAAGCTCTGCCAGCATGCCATGAATGGCATTGGCTAAAAGTGTTGAGTCACTTATATCATTAACATAGCTTTGACGTATTTTATGTAAGGCATCAACAAATATTTGTAAATCTTCTAAGGGAAGTTGTGATGTGGCGGGGGCACTTTTGCTACTAAGTGTTTTGGGGTTTTGTTGTGCACTTTCATCACCAAGGCTTTGTGTTGAGAAAAATACAGGAGATAAACAAAGGCAGAGGGCGAGTGTTTTTAGGGGAGTCTTTTTACAAAACATATAGAATGACATTATGCAGCCCTTTATTAAAAAATAAATTTGTGAGTGATATTTGTTAGTTGTTATTGACACCATGCGTTTGGATTAACCGGCTTACCATTAAGGCGTATTTCAAAATACAGAGCCGTTTTATTGTTACCGCCACTGTTGCCCACAGTGGCAATAATAGTATCACTATTTACCCATTCACCGGCTTCTTTTAATAAGCTTTGGTTGTGGGCATATAAACTTAAGTAGCCATCACCATGATCAATAATGGTGAGTAAGCCATAACCTTTAAACCAGTCAGAGAATACAACTCGTCCATTATAAATAGCTCTTACTTCTTCGCCTTCTTTACTTTCAAGCAATAATCCTTGCCAGAGTAATGAACTGTCGTCTCGCTTTGTATTAAATTTATTGATTATTTTTTTGTTTTTTGTTGGCCAGTGTAACTTACCTTGCATTTTTGTAAACGGCTGAGTGTCACCAGGTATAACGATGGATGTGATGGATTCTCTCACCGATTTTAATAAAGCTTCTAATTCTTCGCGTTCTTTTTCTCGGTTTTTTATTTTTTGCTGCGTAGTTTTTAAATCAGCTTGTATTCTTTGTATAGCCTTCTCTCTACTTACTCGGTTTTTATCGAGATGTTTTTTTTCGGTCAGTAAATTTTTCTGCTGCAGTTTTAATTCAGCAGTTTTTTCCTGACTTTTTATTTTTGTCATTTTTACATCAGTAAGTAAGCCTAGATAGTGGCTTATTTCTTTTTCTCTTGCCAGATTAAAATAGTGATAATACTGCAGTGTGCGAGAAATGGTTTCAGGGTCTTCTTGATTAAGTAGTAGCTTTATTTTTTGGCTGTTACCCAGTTGATAGGCAGCGAGTATTTGTTTTTGTATATACTCTTTTTGTTTTTCTATATCTACAGCTAAAGTTTTTTCTTTTTGGGAGAGTTGTTGAATAGCACTATTAATAGTATTGATGTCTTTTTCTGTTTTTCTAATATTGCTAATAGTGTGGCTAATATCTACTTCAATAGTGGCGAGCTTTTTTTCAATACGACTTTGCTGGTTTTTGTAATCATGTGCTTTATTTTTTAATGCTTTTATTTCGTTGTTTAGTTTTTTGATGTCGTCATCAACATTGTCTCCGTTAGCGATTAGGCTAACAGAGAGCAATAATAAAATAAAAAGTACTAATGGGTTAATAGTCATTTTTTATTGGCCAAAGGCAGTAATAAAAATACCATTTAACTCAGTGAAAGTAATACTCGGCCTGTCATCTCATCAGGTGGGGTCATACCCATTAATGCTAACAAGGTGGGGGCAATGTCCGCCAGCCGCCCATTAGTAATAACAAAAGGCGCGGGGTGATTACTCACGTAAATCAGTGGTACTAACTCGCAGGTATGTGCGGTGTGTGCTTGGCCGGACTCATGATCAGCCATTTGCTCACAGTTACCGTGGTCGGCGGTAATCAAACAATGGCCATCTACTTCAATAATAGCATCGGTAACGGCCTTGATGCTTTTATCAATCGCTTCAGAGGCTTTTATCGCGGCGTTAAGATTACCGGTATGACCCACCATGTCGCCATTG
>CBDUPS010000330.1:0-2565 GCA_965369155.1 uncultured Spongiibacteraceae bacterium | reverse complement strand
AGGCAAGAAATCCACTCTCGTTCCACGCTATTACCTAAGTACTGCAATTGTACTTGCATGGAATGCTTGGATGAAAAGTTAGCATTTAGGCGGCTAGATACCTGTATATTCTCTGTTTCAAAGTCTGGACGCGTAACGATAGATGCATCAAAGAAGTCTTCAGTATAATAGCCTTTGGTATAACCTACGGTGTTGTTCCAACTCCATGAAGCATTTGGTTGGAAAATATATTGGGCATAGATATTATTAGAGTCTTTGCTGTCGTAACGTGTGTTTCCTTTTTCTGTCACATCAAAGCCATCATCCTGCAATTGCTGTAATGACATTTTAAAATGGTGTCGCTCACTACTCATGCTGTATCTGGCAAAGTAATCTTCAGTGTTAAGGTCACCTCTTCGGGCCTGTAGTGATAGTGTCGGAGTATCCGATGGGTGGGATGTGATAATGTGGATAACACCCATAAATGAGTTAGAGCCATAGCTTGCGGAGTTAGGGCCGCGGTGAACCTCGATACGCTCTATATCCTCAATAGAAACGGGAAGGTCGGCCCAATTAATGCTAGCTAAGTTGGTGAGCACAATCGGTTGTTGGTCGATAAGAATCTGCATACGCCGTGAATCACGGTAACTGGTGCCATGGTAGCTAACCGATGGGTTATGGCCATCGCGATAACCAACAGACATGCCGGGTACAAAGCGTAGTAAATCAGCAATTTCTCTAGCGCCTGATGCGCTAATAAATGCTCTATCTAAAACAGTAACACTACCCGGAATATCTGATTGATGCTGTTTTAATCGGGTACTAGTGAGTACTTCAGGAATCGCATCAGGCTCTAATAAAAAAGCCGAGTCGCCAGCATAAGACATAGAAAAGGCGCTAATAAGGGGTACAATAGCCCAAGACCTTTTTCGAAATAAGGAGAAGGTAGTCATAAATAAACAGCCATATTAATTATGTTGCAAGAAGCGCGTATTTTTTTTATATATTATGTTTCTTATTCTAGGATAAATGTATGATTTTTTCTTCTTTATTTAAGGTCTATTAGGTTAAGGGATACTATGAGTAGCAATAAAGAAAATACCCATCAGATAGCCATCCTTGCCTGTGAACACAGAGCGCTGGATGAAAAAATTAAAGAGTTACAGCTATCTCCAACGGTTAATCAGTTACAAATACAGCGACTTAAAAAAGAAAAGCTGCGTTTAAAAGACTTGTTAACTCGTTTAAAAAGCCAACAAATCCCTGATATAGATGCCTAACCTACTGGTTTGTAGCCCAGCCAATAATAATCCTATTGCTACCTTTGTCTTTGCTCATGGGGCTGGGGCTGCAATGGATAGTGAGTTTATGACGTGTATCGCCCATGGTCTGGCGCAGGCTGGTATTAAGGTCATACGCTTTGAGTTTCCTTATATGGCCTTAAGGCGGAAGACGGGGAGTAAACGCCCACCTAATAAAATGGATGTGTTACTTCAGGCCTTTGAGGAGGTTATTGTTCAGGCGGGTAACCCAGAAAATCTTTTTATTGGGGGGAAGTCCATGGGTGGGCGCGTAGCCTCTATGTTGGCGACTCATTTAGCGGTTCGTGGGGTTGTTGCTTATGGTTATCCTTTTCATCCGATTAAAAAGCCAGACAAGCTGCGTATAGAGCATTTATCTGAGATGACGTCACCGCTATTAATCGTGCAAGGTGAACGAGATAGCTTGGGATCAAAGGATGAGGTTTTAGCTTACAATTTAAACAAAAAAATAAAAATAAATTGGATTCCCGATGGAGATCATAGTCTTAAGCCCAGAAAAAAAAGCGGGTTTACTTACAACAATAATTTACAAGAATCTGTTGATGTAACGGTAGCGTTTATGAAGAAGGTAACAAGCCAATGAATACTGAGAAATGGCAACGACTTATAAAAGAAAGGCTACACATTTTGCTGAAAGAGTTTGCGCAATATGGAGATGTGCCACCAGCTACAGTGCATCGATTAGAAGGTTTATTAGAGGCTGGGGTACTAAGTGGCTTTTTATCGAGGCAAGAAACAGAGCTAATGATAAAGGCAGCTTACCAAGAAGAGGTGGGGCAAAGCTGGCAAGAGGATAGTGTCTCTATTGCGCAGAATGATGGAGTTTTTCGGCTACCGTTACGGATGTCAAGGGCTCCAGTATGGCCAACAACGAAGGATTAAGCTTGTTTAGATATCCATCGGTCTAAGGCATTTGCAAAGCTTTGTTTATCTTGGTGGTTAAATGGTGCTGGGCCGCCGGTTCGTTCTCCGCTACTACGCATTTGTTCCATAAAATTTCGCATAGTTAATCGGGGCTCAATATTATCTTTGGTATACATTTCACCTCGGGTATTAATAACCAACGCACCCTTAGCAATGGCATCAGCAGCTAAAGGAATATCTTGGGTGATCACTAAATCATTAGCAGATACTTTTTCCACGATATGATTGTCGGCCACATCAAAGCCTGAAGATACTTGAACCGAGCTAATAAAAGGAGAAGGTGGTGTAGTAATATACTGATTTGCAACAAAAACTAATAATATCTTTCTTTTGTGGGCGG
>CBDUPS010000329.1:0-2570 GCA_965369155.1 uncultured Spongiibacteraceae bacterium | reverse complement strand
CGATACACTAGGCCAAACAAAGACAGATACTACCGTTGATGAAATACATATTTATCAAGAGAAATATATTGGCACAGGGGACTCGGTAGTGACACAGGGAGGAGACGATGCTCTCATCATTTTGAGTAATGACTATGTTTCTATTGATGGTGGAGCAGGGAAGGATTCGGCTCTTCTTGCCGTGGATGGTATGAACCTTGATTTTTCTAAAGTGAGTAATGTTGAGCAGATTCTTTTAGGTGAAGACAATCAGTCCGTAAATGTGACATTAGCTGATGTTTTAGCCCTTGAAGGAGATACCATAGCAATATTTGGTGGTCTTTCTACTAATAGCTTGGTGTCTTCCACAGGAGAGGGCTGGACGGCTAATGGTACGACTATTGCTGAAACAGGATATCCTTTCGAATATACGGCTACTATGGATGTGTATGAAAGCGGTGGAGCGACATTGTTGGTGGAGCAGGGTATAACAGTGGATATTTCTTGATAAGTTAGATTAATGCGCCACAAAAAAGCCAGAGTTATACTCTGGCTTTTTTGTGGGCTAAGGAAAAGAAATATTTTTAAAAGCCTGTTATTTTGCGGCTATTTTATATTGGTTAATTTCCCTGCTTTTTTAGCACTAATATGGCCGGTTTTATAAAGCCATTGAATAATCTCAGCCAGTGTTTTTTCTTTATCGGTAAACGTTATACCAAGTTCATTTTTTATTTTACTGCTGTCGGCATAAACCCATTGGCTGGCATAAGTGGTGCCTTCTCCGGTAAAGGGGAATTCTTTGCCTGTAAGTTGAATAAGTACATCGGCACAGCGCCCTAAAAGGCGCAGTACATTACCGGGTATGTAGATATGGGGTAGTCTGCGGCCGGTCAGTTTTTTAGTTATCATGAGTAATTCACTCCAACTATAAAAATGGCCACCTAAAATAAAACGATCAGGGCCTTCGACTTTCTCTACAATAGCGACATGGGCATCGGCAATATCTCGGGCGTTTACAAATTGTATGCCCGTACTGCTGGTAAAGGTAAATTGTGCGATAAAAATTTTAATGCCGGAGTGAGGCTCTGATAGGGCAGGGTCATTAAAGCCAACCACTCCTGTGGGGTAGGTAATAACAATAGGTGCACCTTTTGCTTGTAGGTCGCGAACATAATTCTCGCAAATAACTTTGGTTTCACCGTAAGGATTTTTTGCTGTGCTTACTGCTGTGTTTTCATTCATAACGCTATCGCCTGCGTTATAAAGCGCACTGACACTTGATACATAAATAATTTTTTTAACGCCGGCAGCTAAGCTGCAATCAATAACGAGCTTAGTGCCGCCCACATTTGTTTGATGTACTTTTTCGGCATCTTTTTTAGCGGTAGATACCATGGCGGCAGTGTGAATAACGGCATCACAGCCGGCCACGGCTTTTTCGACAATAGCTTTGTCAGTGACATCGCCAATAAACAGTCCGTTAACAGTGATGCCAAGGTTATGGCACACAGAGAGGGCTTTTTTTTCTGATCTAACCAATAAATAGACTTGGTGGCCAGCTTCTATTAATGCTTTAGCCGTTAGTGAGCCAATAAAGCCGGTGCCACCAGTAACAAGAACTTTCATTGGCTCTCCAAAAACTTTTTTTGTTAAAACTTATTCTTTAGACTTCGTAGCCTTTTTAGCTTTAGCAGGTTTCTCAGCCACAATACGCCAGTTTAAATCGGCGATTTTAGCTTTTTCAGCGGTAGTCCAAGATTCTCCACCAGTTTGCAATAACTCCAGTGACTCTTCTACCCAAGCGGGCATTAAACGCACTTTTTCTAAGGCTCTAATGGCTCTTCGTGCCATTAAAATTAAATCACGTTTTTGCTCACAAATAGGCCATGCAGCACTTTTAGATGGAGCGTTAATAATAATGTTAAAACCGGCTTTCTCTAAAGCGGCACATACATCAGCAGGGTACATAGATTGTGTGGCCGCTAACGTGGGTAAAAATGATTTGTGTAATGCTACATGCTCAGGGTTATCCCAATCAAAGGCTGGTGTTAATAAATATTCAGAACAGGCATAACGAGCCCCAGGCTTTAATACACGAAACATTTCTTTAGCATGGGCATCAAGTTCATCCTTTTTAAAGAAAGGCCAAACTGCTTGTACCGAGTAACAGCCATCAAAACTTTCATCTTCATAATCAAGAGGCTCGTGGTGATTGCCCACTTTGTAGTGCAGCCTATCTGTCATTTTACATTGTGCGGCCCACTCGATAGCGTTTTCCAGTTGGTCAGGATCAATGTTGTAACCAGATACTTGGCCGGCACCTAGGGTTGCCATGTAATGGGCAATTCGTCCCCGGCCACACCCCATATCCAGTAAATGCGCTTCTGCTGGATTTTGCAGATTTAAGTTATTAAAAACATCTTGCTCACAAAGCAATTGATTGCCGTATAAGCCGAGATTCTCATCAAGCTGTGGCGGAATGTAGAGCTTTTCTAAATCAAAAACCGACAGCATATTGTTGAGCACTTTGTAGTAGGCTGCTACTGCTTTGGTTTCATCTTCGGTTTTGGTTTGCTCTCCATCTTGAATGC
>CBDUPS010000328.1:0-2593 GCA_965369155.1 uncultured Spongiibacteraceae bacterium | reverse complement strand
TACCGTCCATGTATAAAAACTAACTTATAAATCTAACACTTCAGTGTATTTTGCAACCACTGATGCTGGTAATGGAATATAGCCATCTTTCACCACAACCTCTTGGCCTCTTTGCGAGTACACCATTTTTATAAATTCCCGTTGTATCGGTGATAATGGTTGATTAGGTGCTTTATTAACATAAACCCAAAGGAAGCGCGCTAATGGGTAAGAACCATTAATCGCATTCTCTGGCGTTGCTTCTATATAATCATTACCTTCATTCGACAAAGGTAATGCACGAACACTAGAGGTTTTATATCCAATACCTGAGTAACCTATAGCATTAATAGAAGTAGACACTGACTGCACGACAGAAGCCGAACCCGGTTGCTCATTAACTCTATTTTTAAAGTCACCTTTACATAAAGCCACTTTTTTAAAGTAGCCATAAGTGCCAGACACTGAGTTACGACCAAAAATTTGAATATCCTTAGTCTTCCAACTTTTATCTAATCCCAACGCGCCCCAAGTTGCTATGTCTTCGCTATTACCGCAGCGGCGGGTGCTTGAAAATACCGCATCAACCTGCTTTATCGACATACCTGTAATTGGGTTATCTTTATGTACAAAAACCGCTAACGCATCAATGGCTACAGGCAGTGCAGTAGGCTTGTAACCAAACCTCTTCTCAAACTGCTCTATCTCTTTATCTTTCATTTTGCGGCTCATAGGGCCAAAGTTTGAGGTACTTTCAGTTAAGGCAGGGGGTGCTGTCGAAGATCCAGCAGCTTGGATTTGAATATTCACATTAGGGTATAAGCGCTTAAAGTCTTCTCCCCATAATGTCATTAAGTTTGCTAGTGTGTCAGAGCCAACACTCGACAAATTACCTGAAACACCACTCGACTTTTTATAAATCGGTATATCAGAGTCAACTTTATTATCCGCTGATACCATTGACACGCCAGCGGCTAGAGCGAATACAGTGGTGAAATTAAGTATTTTTTTAACAATCATTCATTCATTCCTCAGATTTATGTCAGTTGGCTATGAAGCTTTACGCTTTACTTCACAACTTGCGAGGAATAATAAATGAGTTAAATGACACTTATATGACAAAAATAAATTTTATTGTGCAACATGCTATATGGCGCTTACCATAAAAAAGCAAAAGGCCCCTTAAGAGACTTCGTTTTTTCAGCAAAAACTTCATCCGTCATAGCCAAGTAACGCAAACCTTCAACTATGGCCAGCAATATGGGAATTCCCGTCCATATAAAGAGTAGGTACAAAACACCCGCTCCCCAAGAACCCAAATAAAACTTGTGTAGTCCTAAACCACCTAAAAGTAATGCTAAGGCTCCTGCCGTTATTTTTGTTTTTTTAGGAGCTGTAATTTCCCAGCCTTCTAATGCATCAAGCCTAGAACCACAGCTAGCACACTGAATATCTTCGTCTTTTATTTGGGTATCACAGTATTGGCATTGCATAATAACACTCCCTTTATCTGCATTTACATACATGAAAATTATAATTATTACCGCTTAGAATAAATTCTACGCTTTATCAAAACAACAAATAAACTCGCTACCTTTACCTTCCACACTATTAATAATCAAACAACCTTTGTGGCGTAATAAAATATGTTTGACTATCGCAAGACCAAGCCCTGTTCCCCCTTTTTCTACAGAGCGACTTTTATCTACACGATAAAAACGCTCCGTTAGTCGGGGAATATGTTCTGGGCTAATGCCTTCTCCCGTATCCTTTACAGCGATACATTTTTGGCTTTTATCTTGGTAACAGCTAATCGTAATCGTATCACCATCATGGGAGTATTTACCTGCATTGGTCACTAAATTACTTAAGGCACTGTAAATTTCTTTACCACTACCTTGCACAAAAAAATCAGAGCTACATTCAATCATTATTTTTCTCTTACCATCGTAAAGCAGATCCATCTCAGTATTAATTTGCTGCAAAATAGGCAACATTACTACAGGCTCTTTTTTATCTAAGTTAAAGCTTTCTAAACGTGATAATAAAATTAAATCTTTCACCAGCGTATCCATACGATGAGACTGAATAAGCATATTATGAAAAATAGTTTCTGTTTGTTCATCGTAATCATCAGAGTCTGCCAGAATCTCAAGATAACCATTAATTACGGTTAATGGTGTACGTAATTCATGGGAAACATTAGCAATAAAGTCTTCTCTCATTCGTTCTAATTGTTTTACTTTAGTGATCTCTCTGGCAAATAAAATACGATCTCTCTCACCAAAAAAAGTTACCTGAACTTGTAGGTAATAACGCCCGTTAACGGTAGAGGATACTAGTGAAAATGGCTCTTTATAATTTTCAGCCTCAAAATAACTTTTAAATTCTGGCTGGCGAATAAGATTAGTTAAATGTCGGTTTTTATCCTCTGGATAATTCAGCCCTAATAATTGCTCTGCACTAGCATTACACCAACTAATACAGTCTCTAGCATCTACTAAAACGATCGCATCAGATAATGCAGAAAAACTACCTCTTAAGTAGGTTATATCAGCTTGTAAGCTATCTTTTTCTTCTGTTTGCCGCCGTTGGTAATGATAAATTTGGTCTA
>CBDUPS010000327.1:0-2593 GCA_965369155.1 uncultured Spongiibacteraceae bacterium | reverse complement strand
CTAGTTGCTGAATTTCCTCGGCCTGCTCTTTTGAATAATTTCCCGCCATTAATACCGTCGCCTGTAATGATTGAGAAAACTCATGGATAAAAGACACTAAATCATCAATTCCAATCGAGGCTAATTGCTCTTGCTTTGCCTTATAGGTGATACCAGTGGGATCAAGAACCTCTGAGGTTAACGTAAATGCCTGCTGATAAGGCGGCAACAAGGTAAAATTATTAAGCTCTCTTTGGTATTGTGTCTTTAGTAACTCAAACTGATCTTTATTAATTTCAGGCTCTGCCAATAATGCAATAGCCTGCCTCGCATAAAGTGCTTGTTTATCTGAAAAGCCATTAATTGACAGTGTCATCGTATCAATATGGCCATCTACTGTAGAAGACAAGCCAGCCATCGCCCCTAAATAGGCTTGAGGATTTAACTGTTCTTGCACCATGGCCGCATATAAACTCATCAGCACACTGTTCCGCGCATTTTTAGATACATTAAGCCCTCGGAGAAAAACCGTCAGCTCTCCCTTAGGTAAACCATAATCAGATTCTGCCCCCATCCAAAGTGTGATGCCTTTATTACTGCTGACCTTTCTGGGCAAAATAACTTGTGACTCTGGTTGCTTTTTCTCTGATACCAAAGAGAAGTCTTCAGGCAAATATGGATTTTCTTCAGGCCATGTTATGCGGGGATTAATGCCGCTCTGTTGCCAATACTCTTTTAGTTCTCCGGATAAATTCCTTACCTTATATTTCACATTAAAAAACGTACTCGCCTGATCACCTTTAATTGATTTATCTTGAAAGCTAATAACACTATTTTGTAGTGTCATTTTTTGCAAAAATGTCTGAATAAGTGTTGGAGAAAACTCTTCTAATAGAAAGTTTGCTCGTAACACATCAGTAGCATTAACCTGATGAAAAGCTCGACTCAAAGAACTTACATAACTAATTGGCTGCTGTTTTTGCTGAAAATCAAACTCTATCTTTTTTATTTTTTTAATGTCATTAAACACATTTTCGTTAAGTGTTTTTTCATTTTGTAATCGGTGAATTGCTTGAAACACATGAGCTATAACTGCATCTTTTTTTTTGACCCCTGCACTAGTTAGCCCAATACTAATAGAAAACATCGATTCGTTATCACTAGTAAAGCTTTTTCCCGCCGATAGTGTTTCTGCCCAACCTTTATCTCTTAAATAATGATAGAGGCTACCTTTGCCTTCATGACCTAAGATAAAACTAATGTAACCCAATGGGTCGTATTTTTTATAAGGCTTGTCACTGGGCAACAAAAAACTAATGGTTAAATTATGAATGTCAGATAAAGAATTCACCTCTAGATAAAGAGGTAATTTATCAGCAGGATACATAGCCACAACCGGTGTGTTTTTGCTCTCTACGGTGTCAGCATCTGCTTTTATTTCTGCAAAACTAGAGACCACTAATTTTTTTAACTCTGGTAAGGGCTCTTTACCTAACACGACTAAACGCATGTTTTTTGCGTAATACCATTTATTATAAAAATCCGTTAACGCTTGTTTTAACTCGTCTGAGTCACCCGCCAATGTTTGTAAATTTCCTACGGAAAAAAGCGCTGCTGGATGCTCTTGATTCATCTGATCACTTAGCACCGCATAACCTCTACGGTATTCATTCGTAATTCTAGCTTGGTACTCCGCATTTACTGCATTTCGCTCTCTCTCAATATATTTTTCAGAAAGTAACGGGCTAATAAAAAAGTGAGCAAACCGATCTAATATTTCAGGTAAAAATTCAGCATCTATATCAAAAAAATAATTTGTATTCTCATAGGCTGTGTACGCATTATGACTACCACCATGTGCGGCAATAAACTGCTGATACTCATCACTGACTGGATATTTTTCAGTCCCCAAAAAAAGCATGTGCTCTAAAAAATGCGCTAACCCTTGATGAGATACTGGGTTATGGCCACTACCGGCATTAACATCAAGAGAGGCGGCCGCTTTAGTTGTATTAGGATCAGAAATTAATAAAGCCTGCAATCCATTAGGTAACACAAACGCCTCGTACTGTCGATCATCAGACTGGCTTTTTATGATAGGTATCCCCTCAACGAGCAATGGCGTTTTATTTTTTTGCCCACCGGCACAAGAGAGCAAAAAAATAAAAGAACAAAACAGAACAACACGAAATGATTTATGCAGCATATATCACGTAACCTTTTTATTTATTGGGATTCAAGTTTCAGAATTAAATCTCGACTCGGCCATGCATTAAAAATCGCCTTAACTAATGTTGCTAAAGGTATCGCAAAAAACACTCCCCAAAAACCCCAAATACCACCAAAGACTAATACCGATGCAATAATAACAACTGGATGTAAATTCACTGCCTCAGAAAAAAGTAATGGTACTAAAACATTCCCATCAATTATTTGAATAACCATGTAACTTATAAAGAGCCACAAAAACTGATCACTCCAACCCCATTGCACAAACCCCATTAACAATACAGGTATAGTCACCACAGCTGCTCCAATATAAGGAATAATAACGGACAAGCACACCAACAAACCCAAAAGTGCCGCATACTTAAGACCAAGTAGCAAAAACACA
>CBDUPS010000326.1:0-2599 GCA_965369155.1 uncultured Spongiibacteraceae bacterium | reverse complement strand
CAGCTCCTGCCCGTTTAAACGCAATCATACTTTCTAAAACAATGGCTTTTTCATCTATGACACCGGCTTTTGCCGAGGCTTTTATCATGGCGTATTCACCACTTACTTGATAAACCGCTAATGGTACATCGGTATTTTGCCGAATAGTTAACAATATATCTAAATAGGCGATGCCCGGTTTTACCATTAAAATATCAGCACCCTCTTGCTCATCAATTAATGATTCTCTTAAGGCTTCGCGACCATTAGCCGCATCCATCTGATAGCTTTGTCGTGTACCTTTAAAGTTGCTATCTACCGCATCTCTAAACGGACCGTAAAAAGCAGAGGCAAATTTAGTTGAGTACGACATAATGGGAATATGAGAAAAACCAGCGCCATCTAATGCTTCCCGAATAGCGCTAATCATGCCATCCATCATGCCTGATGGTGCCACCATATCAACCCCAGCTTTTGCCGCAACAACCACCTGCTTTTGTAAGTTTTTAAGGGTGGCATCGTTATCCACATCATCCCCTACCACCACACCACAATGGCCATGATCGGTGTACTCACAAAAACAATTATCACTAATAATAAGCACGTTGCTAGCTGCTGCTTTGGCCTTTTTGATAATACGCGCCATTAAACCGTTATCATTACAGGTATCTAAACCATCAGCATCTTTATGATGAGACACTCCAAAAAAGATAATGCCCTTTATACCTTTTGCTTCGATACGCTTAACCAGTGTTTCTATATCACTTTCGGGATAACGAAAAACCCCAGGCATACTGCTAATGGCAACAGGTACCTCAATATTCTCTTCAATAAAAACAGGCACGATAAGATCATTTACATTGAGTGTGTTTTCTCTAACCAAATCTCGTAAGGCATCCGTTCTGCGTAAACGGCGTAAACGCACTATAGAATCACTCATAACACACCCCTTTTTTTATTAGCCTTAAATCTTTAAGAATGTCATTATAAGCGCTGTTACTCGATATTTCTTCCTTCTTTGTTCCCTTCATTTTTATCACAGCAGATGTTATGAGTATTTTTAACAAGTTACATTTAAATAATAGCTTTAGTCGGTTATCCCCTGAGTTTTTTAGCAAGCAATCACCCCTGCCGGTTAACAAGCCCTACCTTATTAGTGCCAACTCTGCCGCAGGTGCCTTACTAGGTTTTACTCAAGAAGATTTAGCCTCAGAAGAATTTTTGCAATTTGCCGCCGGTAATCTCGTTCCCACAGGCTGCACACCTATTGCCACTATTTATTCAGGTCATCAATTTGGTCATTACAACCCACAACTAGGTGATGGTCGTGCGTTACTTTACGGGGAGGCACAACAGCAAAACCAACACTATGAGATACAAATAAAAGGTGCCGGTAGTACCCCTTATTCTCGCCAAGGTGATGGTCGTGCCGTATTACGTTCTAGTATCCGTGAATATCTCTGTTCAGAAGCCATGATTGGTTTAGGTATTCCCTCCACCCGTGCCTTAGCCTTAGTTGGTAGTAATGATGCCGTTTACCGTGAAGAGATAGAAACTACGGCTCTGGTGACTCGGTTAAGCCCCAGCCATATTCGCTTTGGCCATTTAGAATATTTTTTTCATACCGAGCAGCATGCTCTTTTAAAAGAACTCATTGATTACATTATTGATCACGATTACCCCGAGTTAAAATCTGCTGATCAACCCTACCTTGCATTATTAACTGAAATTGTTAAAAGAACCGCCCGTTTGGTGGCTTTGTGGCAATCGGTAGGCTTTTGTCATGGGGTGCTAAATACCGATAATATGTCGGTGTTGGGGCTTACTATCGATTACGGCCCTTTTGCTTTTATTGACCAATACAACCCCCAATATATTTGTAACCATTCCGATTATGCTGGTCGCTACGCCTTTGACCAACAACCCAGTATTGGCCTGTGGAATCTAAACGCATTCGCCCATACGTTTTCACCCTTTTTACCCCATGAGGCATTAGTGGAGGCATTGGGAAGTTATCAAACAGAACTTATTGCTGTTTACTCTGAAAAAATGCGTTGTAAATTTGGTTTAGTCACCAAACAAAACGAAGACCAAGGGTTAATTCACTCCTTTTTACAATTACTGCAGGACAATCAATTAGACTATACCAATAGCTTTAGACAACTTAATCAGTTCTCAAAAAACACCCCAAACATTATATTACCTGAGCACTTTTTAAATAACGCTAGTGATCAAAATACCCTTGCTGAATGGTTTTTGCAGTATCAACAACGCTTACAAAAAGAAGTACTAACAGATGCTGAACGCCATCTATTAATAAACCAACATAACCCAAAATTTATTTTACGAAATTACCTAGCGCAACAAGCTATTGATAAAGCAAAGGCCGGTGACTTTTTAGAAACTAATCATCTTTTGTTTTTATTACAATCACCCTACGATGAACATAACGGCAATGAGGCTTATACAAAAGAGCCACCCGAGTGGGGCCGTTGTATGTCTATTAGCTGCTCTTCTTAATTTTTAGTAAATAACAGCCCCCCTCTAATGCCTTATAATGAAGCATTAAACTTAGCAAATTCTATTTTTGGTTACTGTATGTCAAACAATAATTTATCTG
>CBDUPS010000325.1:0-2621 GCA_965369155.1 uncultured Spongiibacteraceae bacterium | reverse complement strand
ACGGCTTTTGATTTTTTAATACTTTTTCAACAATGGCTGTTGTTGAGCAATCATCAAAAAAGTTGAGTACTTTTACACTACCGCCATAGCCCTCAACAATCTCCCAACCAACAACGTGTTCTTTTGCGTAGTCACCACCTTTAACTAACACCTCTGGCTGTAACTCTTTTAATAACGACTCTGGGGTATCGGCGCTATAACTTAGCACCCAATCAACCG
Source organism: uncultured Spongiibacteraceae bacterium (assembly GCA_965369155.1). GTDB lineage: Bacteria > Pseudomonadota > Gammaproteobacteria > Pseudomonadales > CBDUPS01 > CBDUPS01. The sequence goes on along the minus strand of CBDUPS010000325.1, from coordinate 2,402 downwards.
ACTCTAACCCTGCTAAAACAGCCATACGACGATCAACGGGGTTAATCGGCCGACCACTACCTTTTAATCGGGTAACCGAGGCGTCATCATTAATAGCCACAATTAATCGATCACCTAGCTGTGCGGCTTCTTCTAAATACCCCACATGGCCTGCATGAATAATATCAAAACAACCATTAGTAAAAACAATTCGCTCTCCACGAACTCTGGCATCAACTAACGCCATTTTTAACTGCTCTAAAGAGACTACCCCTCGTTCGCTGCCTTGATCTTTACTTATCTCAAGACGTAATTCGGGGCCGCTCACCAATGCTGTACCTAGCTTACCTACCACCACACCTGCGGCAATATTAGCCAAGGCAACCGCATCGGGTAATGATTCCCCTGCTGCTAATGACGCCGCTAATGTGGCAATAACCGTATCCCCTGCCCCTGTTACATCAAACACTTCCCGTGCCTTTGCGGGTAGGTGTAACTCGCTCTCACCCTTACGCAACAGTGTCATGCCATTTTCGCCACGGGTAATAAGTAGTGCCTCAAGATCAAGGGTTGTAATAAGTTGTAAGCCTTTTTTAATAAGCTCTTCTTCACTGGCACACTCACCCACTACAGCAATAAACTCATGGTAATTAGGGGTTAATAAAGTAGCCCCTTTATAGGGCATAAAGTTAGTGCCCTTTGGGTCAACCAATACGGGAATACCCTGTGCTTTAGCTAGGGCGATTAACGGCTCAGGGTTTGATAGCGTACCTTTGTTGTAATCAGACAGAATGACTGCTCCGATTTTTCGGGTGTTCTGCTTAAGGCTTGCGTCTAATTTACTTTTTACTTCGGCTTCTTTGCCGATAAATTTCTCTTCAAAATCCATGCGCAATAATTGCTGATGCCGACTAATTACCCGTAACTTTGTAATGGTTGGTTGATTATCCACCCGAATAAAATCACACAGAATTTGTGCCGCTGTTAAGCGTGATTCTAATGAGTCTGCCGCTTCATCATTGCCGGTGATACCTAAAAGAGAAACCCCAGCACCTAACGCAGCAATATTTAACGCCACATTACCTGCACCACCGGCACGATCATCCACATCATCTACCTTAACAACAGGCACAGGAGCCTCAGGAGAAATTCGGTGGGTTGCTCCATGCCAATAGCGATCTAGCATAATATCGCCCACTACAACGACCTGTGCTTGATTAAAACGGGGCATAGTTATTTTCATTCGTTCTCTCTACATTAGTTACCGTACGGCACAACAGCAGGTATTTTCGCAAAATACCGCTTGTTTAGCGAATATGTTAAAAGCCCTATGGTATTATCACCAGAGAAAATTGTGTTTTTTATTTCGTTAAACTTGGAGTGGATATGCGTCGGGTTGTTTTTAATCAAAAAGGTGGCGTGGGTAAAACCAGCATTACCTGTAATTTGGCTGCCATTAGTGCTCACCGTGGTTTACGAACCTTAGTGATTGACCTTGATACACAGTGCAATAGCAGCGAATACTTAGTGGGTGATGAATATAAATTTCTTGAAGATAACGCTACGGCTTTTTTTAAACAGCATTTATCAACCTTTGGTAAAAAGCGCGACACTATCGATTTTATTTACGAAACCCCCTTTGAGAACTTGTGTTTAATGCCCGCTAGCCCTGAGCTTGGTCATATCGAACGAGAGCTTGAGAGCCGCCATAAAATTTATAAACTACGTAACGCCTTAGATAAACTCAAAGGCCAGTTTGACCGCATTTATATTGATACGCCCCCAGCCCTTAATTTTTACAGCCGCTCAGCACTTATTGCCACCGATGGGGTGTTGGTTCCTTTTGATTGCGACACATTTTCACGGCAAGCCTTGTATAACCTAATTGAGGCCGTTAATGAGATACAAGAAGATCACAATAACGATTTAGTTCTTGAGGGCGTCGTGGTTAATCAATTTCAACCACAGGCAAAACTGCCCGCTCAACTAATTGAGGAAATGATCGCTGAAGGCCTACCGTTAATTGATGCCTATCTGCCCTCTTCGGTAAAAATAAAAGAATCCCGAGAGCTGCAGAAACCACTTATTTACAGTGCCCCTTCACACAAGCTAACCCAAGCTTATATAGAGCTTTTTGAAAAAATAGAAAATAAATAGCCTCTCTTGCATTGTCATTTATTTTAGTTAATATAGCGGAACTATAATAACTAGGGGCTCATGATGACGCGCTGGCAATCTTTTCTTTTATTATGCACCGGGCTTATTTTACTTCTTCTGCTAATACCCACAGCCTTGGTCACCTATGCTATTAATATGAATGAGCCGGCCTATCCTGTTGCCATTCAACGCCACATTGCTAACGATACCCCCTCTATTGTAAACAAGACATTTTTATCTTTTATATTCAATGGCTTATTTTCCTG
>CBDUPS010000324.1:0-2626 GCA_965369155.1 uncultured Spongiibacteraceae bacterium | reverse complement strand
GATTGCCTAAAGAAATGTATAAATCAAAACGACCACCACCTTTAGGTAAATCGGCAGGTGCTAGGTTAATAGTGATACGGCGGGCGGGAAAATCAAAGCCACTGTTGATGATGGCACTACGAACGCGGTCTTTGCTTTCTTTAACAGTGGTTTCGGGTAAGCCAACAATAGATAAGCTTGGTAAACCGTTAGATAGGTGGGCTTCTACAATAACTAATGGAGCGTCAACACCGTGCAACGCACGGGTGAAAATAACCGCCAGCGACATAGTATCCATCCTTGGAGTGCTGTGCTTTTAGCCGATATCACGAGTATAGGTGTGATTCACTTGTTGTAATGAGTGTGGCTTTGAATTGATTACTTATTATCGGATACAGACTTTAGTAAATCTGTCAGTGAGTCGATCTCTTTTTCAAGGCTTTCTACCCGATCCCGTGTGCGTTTTAACACTTCCTTTTGTGCGTCAAATTCTTCTCTGCTGACTAAATCTAACCGTTGAAAGGTACTTTGCACCAAGGTACGCAAGTTTTTTTCTGCATCTGCTTTAAGTGCCGATGCAGGGACAAAGCGATTTAACTCAGCAATAAGTTCTTCGATGGGATTATTAAAAGTAGCCACGGGATATTCCTTAAAAAAGCCAAACCTTATTTTAACGTAAAGCAGGGTGCTATGGGTAGAAGGCTTTTAGCGCTAATGATGTGCACCTATTTAGTGCGCAGGCTCTTTAAGGGCGGTTTTTTCGCCCACAAATAAATCGTTATATTATATAAATTAGCGTTTATTTTTATATAAGCCATTGATAAATATAACTTATTTTTTTGGCATGCTTCGTGCTATATCTCCTGTGACAGTAACGATCAAAAAAGCAACACGATCAATTATTTTTAAACTAAGGGGAATATACAGATGAAAAAACAATTATCAACCGTAGTCGTTGCCAGTTTAATGGTGTTTGGGGTTAGCTCTGTTAGCGCTGAAGACATTGGGGCAGGTTTTGATTTAAGCGGTAATGTGGCATTGGGCTCTGATTATATTTGGCGTGGTGTGAGTCAAAGCCAAGGCAAAGGCGCTATTCAAGGGGGTGTCGATTTAACCCACAGCAGTGGCTTTTATTTGGGTACATGGGCGTCAAATGTGGATTTTGATGGTGCGGCATCATCGGAGTGGGATTACTACTTAGGCTATGGTTTTGAAGCGGGACCTGTGGCTTTTGATCTTGGGCACTTAGCTTATACCTATGTTGATAACAACAGCCTTAATTTTCAAGAGACTTACGCCAGTATGAGCGTGGTGGGTATTAGTGCTGGGGTTAACTACACCCATTCTGGATTGAACAATGCTGGTGAGAGTTGGAGCTATCTTTGGTTGGGTTACGACATAGAACTTCCAGGTGAAGTGGGGTTGTCTTTGGTCGTGGGTGAATACGATTACAAAGATGAGGTTTTTACCCATGTGTCTAGCACAGGCTTTGCTAAAGCTAGTGAGAGTCGTTACCAGAACTATGGAATTACCCTGAGTAAATCCTATAAGACTTTTGATTTTTCAGTGAGTTATACCGATACCAATTTAACTGATAGCGAGTGTGGAAACTGGGCAGGAAAAACAGATTTTTGCGATGGCAACGTAACGCTGATGGTATCGAAAAGCTTATAAATTAATAACCGCAATGGTAAAGGAGGCAACATGAAATTAGTCACTGCAATTATTAAGCCCTTTAAATTAGATGATGCCCGTGAGGCACTTTCAACTATAGGTGTGCAGGGCATTACTGTAACCGAGGTAAAAGGTTTTGGCCGGCAAAAAGGTCATACCGAATTATACCGTGGTGCCGAATATATCGTGGATTTTTTACCTAAGGTAAAAATTGAGGCCGCTGTAGCCGATAGCATTGTGGAACGTGTTATCGAGGCGATTACCGGTGCTGCGAATACGGGGAAAATTGGCGACGGTAAAATTTTTGTATCAACTCTGGATGAGGTAATTCGCATTCGTACTGGGGAAACCGGTGAGGATGCTATTTAACTGACAAACTCCAACAATAAGGCGAAATAAGTCATGGAAAATCAAGTTTTTCAATTGCAGTATGCAATGGATACATTCTACTTTTTAATGTGTGGTGCATTGGTGATGTGGATGGCAGCGGGTTTCTCGATGCTAGAAGCAGGGCTGGTACGCTCAAAAAATACAACCGAGATTTTAACTAAAAATGTCGCACTGTTTGCGATTGCCTGCACTATGTATTTGGTGTGTGGATATCACTTTATGTACGACGGCACATGGTTTTTAAAGGGCATTGAGTCTTTTGATTTAGCCGGTGTATTAACAAGTTCTGCCGAAAATGGCTTTGATGGGGACGCTGTTTACTCTGGGGCATCAGACTTTTTCTTTCAGGTAGTGTTTGTGGCCACAGCAATGTCGATTGTCTCAGGTGCTGTAGCAGAAAGGATGAAACTCTGGGCCTTTTTAGCCTTTGCTGTTGTGATGACAGGCTTTATCTACCCAATGGAAGGCTATTGGACATGGGGTGGTGGTTCAGTTTTTGGTTTGTATAGCTTAGGTGAGCTAGGATTCTCTGATTTTGCCGGCTCAGGTATCGTACACATGGCAGGGGCTGCTGCTGCATTAG
>CBDUPS010000323.1:0-2631 GCA_965369155.1 uncultured Spongiibacteraceae bacterium | reverse complement strand
ATCCAAACTGTGGAATCAGAAGCTAACAAACGAGTGAGCCTAGCCCAGATATTTATCTCATCCGTGAATCAGGCCGCCTAAAGTTGGATCAGATGAAGATGTTTTTTTGTACACTGAACGAATTTGAGCAACCATTTATATGCTGCGTGGAGCGAACATAATAACTGCCATTCCCACAAGTGCTATACCAGAACCTACAATATCCCAAGTGGTTGGGCGAGTGCCATCGACAGCCCACAACCAAAAAATAGCCATTACAATATAAACACCACCATAAGCGGCATACACTCTGCCTGATGCTGTCGGATGTAACGATAGTAACCAAGCAAATGTAGCAAGACTAATCGCCGCAGGAACCAGTAACCAAATTGATTTCCCCTCACGCAACCAAAGGTATGGTAGGTAGCAACCAATAATTTCTACTAAGGCAGTAACTACAAAGAGAGCTATTGTTTTTAATTCAGGCAAAATATGTCTCCTACTTTATGATACAAATCCTATACAAATGCAGCTTGGAGTTTTATATGTTTTGAATAACAGCTGAGTCTTAAAATAACAGTATTTTTAAGCCTATTAGAATAAGTATTATCCCACCTAAAAGCTCTGCTTTGCTTTCTAACCATGTGCCGCTTTTAGACCCGACAAATACACCAATCCAGCTAAATACAAATGTTGTGATTCCAATTATGACACATGCAAGGAACGGATTTATTTCAATTAGAGTTAATGTAAATCCAGCAGCCATAGCATCAATGCTGGTAGCTATAGCAAGAATAAATAATATTTTGTGGGTGATTTTAGTGATATTTTCTTCTATGCCCTCAGACATAGATTCATAAATCATCTTCCCTCCAATTAATACGAGGAGGGAGAAAGCAATCCAATGTGCATATTCTTCGACCAGTCCCAATACACCTTTGCCCCCTAAAAATCCAATGAGGGGCATCAGTGCTTGAAACAGACCAAAGTATATTGCAGCCATGACAGCAAGTGATCTTGTTTTTTTCACATGCTTTGAACCGAGACCAACAGAAACTGCAAAAGCATCCATGCTAAGTGCTACCGCTAAAATTAAAACTTCAATCATTAATCAATCTCTTTTTATTGATCTGTATCGATCAATACGCGGCACATAATCCAACTATATTGACTCGGTTTATAGTTGCTTATTAAGCGTTATATACACTTATTTAATTAGTATAGAGCCTTTCATCCCAGCTTCAGAGTGACCTGCAATTGTGCATTCTAGATCTGTTAAAGTAGCGGTTTTAACAGGAACAAACCACCATTCCGCAGTACCACCGGGGTAAACCTCAATTTCTTTAATAACGCCTTTAATTTCAGCTATAGTTTTTCCTTCAGAATCCAGTACCTGAGTTTTACGAGTAAATACAGATTCTGAAAAACCGTTAGAGCTAAAATAGTGTTTACTTAGGCTGGTGTTGCTTAAGATTAGCTTATAAAGTTTGCCTGTTTCAAACTCTAGTTTATTAGGGAAAAAAGTCATTGAGTTATTGGAGTCTCCCAGTTGAACCCTAACTTCTATCGGCTCCTGTCTTGTCATATCACCTGCTGCTAGAGCTCCACTAGAAAAAAGTAGGGCTGCCAAGACTACTGAAATATTTTTTTTTGATTTAATTTTCATGTTTAATCTCTATTTAATTATGTGTTTCACACATGTTAATTGGTGCAGAAGGTTAATCAGCTTTGGCTCTTACATAAGCTTCTCAAGAATACTTCTAATAAATACATTCGTCACCTTAGATTGACTAACGGTTTGGTAGTAATGACATGAGCGGGTCAATATTGGATGCCAGCTTACGCCCCCTGTCTAAAACTGTAAATTTTCGGGATTCCATAAGAGCTATAGTGATCCAAAGACGGTTTCTTTTTTTCAGGTGTTATTAAATATACCGCTAGTAAGAGCTCTGATGCTCAATTTTTTTATTCATCACCTATAGGGAGTATAAGGGTAAAGCAAGTTTTACCTTGGTTAGATACAACGGATACATTGCCATCATGAGCTTCAGCGATAGACTTAACAATCGATAATCCAAGACCGATACCATCATTTCCAGCCTGATGCTGACGGGCAGGGTCAGCGCGATAAAAGCGATCAAAAATATGTTTAAGATGTTGCTCGTTGATGCTGATGCCAAAGTTTTCTACTGAAATTTCAGTTTTGTTTTCAAAGCTCTGTAGCCTTACCGTAATATCTGTTCCCCTTGTTGAATGCTTTATGGCATTTGTGAGTAAATTGCTTAGAGCTCGTTGTAACAAATTTCTATCGGCATAAAATAAAATGTTGTTACCGACTACCTGTAAGTTAATATTTTGTTCATCAGCCCACGCTTCAAAATATTCAAATAGTAGTTCAACTTCTTCTTTAAGATTAACTTTAGATTTATTTAGTTTGAGTGATTTGTTATCAGTTTGTGCAAGCCAAAGCATATCTTTTACTATCGTACTGAGTCGGTTGTATTCCTCTAAGTTTGAGTAGAGTATTTCTTGGTACTCTTCGGTTGTTCTTGCCTGATTAAGCACCACTTGTGTTTGTGTGGTGAGGTTAGTAATAGGCGTGCGTAATTCGTGTGCGATATCAGCAGAGAAGTGTGAGAGTCGTTGAAATAC
>CBDUPS010000322.1:0-2632 GCA_965369155.1 uncultured Spongiibacteraceae bacterium | reverse complement strand
ATAGTGAAGAGAAAGCCGAGTCTGCCACCCGCCAACTTTTTAGAAAGAAATTGCGCGAAGGCCAATTAGATGACAAAGAAATTGAAATCGACATTAGCATGGCGCCCATGGGTATTGAGATTATGGCTCCCCCTGGCATGGAAGAAATGACTAGCCAATTACAGAATATGTTCTCCAGCATGCCTAACAAGAAAAAAACGACTCGTAAACTTACAGTTAAAGCTGCGTTAAAACAGATTCAAGATGAAGAGTCCTCCCTGCTAATTAACGAAGAAGATATTAAAACAGCCGCTGTTGCTGCCGCAGAGCAATCCGGCATTGTATTTATTGATGAGATTGACAAGGTAGCTAAGCGCCATGAAGCCAGTGGCGGTGGCGATGTTTCCCGGGAAGGGGTTCAACGAGATTTACTGCCTTTAATTGAAGGCTCTACCGTTAGCACCAAATACGGCATGATAAAAACCAATCATATTTTATTTATTGCCTCAGGGGCTTTTCATTTGGCTAAGCCCTCCGACTTAATTCCCGAGCTACAAGGCCGACTACCTATTCGAGTTGAATTAAACGCCTTAACCCCTGAAGACTTTAATCGTATTCTTACCGAGCCTAATGCCTCTCTAACCGAGCAGTACAAAGCGTTACTTGGGGTAGAAGATGTTGAGCTAGAATTTACTGCCGATGGTGTACAACAAATTGCAGAGTTAGCGTGGCAGGTAAATGAGACTACCGAAAATATTGGTGCTCGTCGCCTACACACTATTATGGAGCGCTTACTTGATGAGGCCTCCTTTGATGCCGGTGACTCTGCTGAGAAAAAAATAGTTGTCGATAAAAACTATGTTGATGGCAAACTGAGCGAACTGGCCGGCGATCAAGACCTCAGTCGCTTTATTTTATAATATTTGAGATCGTGCATGGCTCACCTCTACAAAAAATCGAGGCAATAATGACTGCTCCAATCCCGACTGCAATTCGGCTTCATCAAAAGTCTCGAGAGCTCGAACTGCAATACGCTGATCAAACTTATCGATTACCCTGTGAGTTTTTGCGGGTCTTTTCTCCTTCGGCTGAGGTTAAAGGCCATGGTGTCGGTCAAGAGGTTTTGCAGACCGGTAAGCGAATGGTCAATATCCAGCAAATAGAATCGGTTGGGCACTATGCCATTCAGCTATTTTTTACCGACAAACACAATACGGGTATTTTCTCTTGGGAGTACCTGTACGAATTGTGCCAAAACCAAGAAGCCTATTGGCAAGATTATTTAGAGAGGCTGGCTAAAGCCGGGGCTAGCCGTGATCCACTGTTTATTCATATTGGGTAACAACCACCTTAGCGCGCTTTTTTTATAAGCACATCTCCCCTGTCTTTCGGTGCTATCCATGCAAAGCCTCGATAAAATAAATCACGGTTATAAACCCCTATAAAAAACTAAGGTACAATAGGCCACCGTGATCAAGGCACCCTCGCATTATGACTGACAAAAACAACACCAACCCCAGTGATAACACCACTCACTTTGGCTATCAAACGGTTGATAAAGACCAAAAGGTAGAAAAAGTTGCTGGGGTATTTCACTCTGTTGCAGCCCAATACGACTTAATGAATGATTTAATGTCTGGTGGTATTCATCGTCTCTGGAAGCGCTTTACTATAGAAGCTGCTAGCCCAAGACCCGGGCAAGTGATTTTAGATTTAGCCGGTGGCACTGGGGATTTAACCGCTCGTTTTTCTAAAATTGTAGGACAAGATGGCCAAGTTATTTTAGCAGACATTAACGCATCAATGCTCAACGTAGGGCGTGATAAATTAATTGACGATGGGCTTTGCAAAAATATTACCTTTGTACAGGCCAATGCTGAGGCATTGCCCTTTGCCGATAACAGCATAGACTGCATTACTATTGCCTTTGGCCTGCGCAATGTCACCAGTAAAGAAACCGCTTTAAAATCAATGCTTCGGGTATTAAAGCCAGGTGCTAAACTTTTGGTACTTGAGTTTTCAAAACCTACCTCGGGTCTGCTTAACAAAGTGTACGATGCTTATTCGTTTAATCTGCTACCTAAAATAGGCAAAGTGATCACCGGCGACGAAGATAGCTACCGTTACTTAGCCGAGTCTATTCGTATGCATCCTCCGCAAGAGGAGCTAAAAGATATGATGATTGAGGCCGGTTTTACCCAATGTGAATACTTCAATATGACCGGCGGTATAGTTGCATTACATAAAGGGATAAAAGCGTAAATGGCTTTGTTCGAATTACAAAGTGCAGGAGCGGCTTTGCTTGAGCACTCCATTAATCAGGCATTAAGCCTTGATTGTGCAACCAAAGAGAAACTCTCTCGTATGGAAGGCAAAAGTATTGCTGTGCATTGCAGCGAGCCCGCCCTTAGTATTTATCTGTTTCTTGGGGCGCATATTAGAGTACAAAGCTACTACGATGGCTCAACCACTGCATCACTTCGTGGCACACGGGATGAACTCGCCACACTGGCATTTGCTAATGATAAAGCCTCTGCGCTAATCAATGGCAAGCTCACCCTAACCGGTGATAGCCAATTACTACTTGAGTTACAAAAAATTCTCACCGATCTTGATCTCGATTGGGAAGCACCCTTAGCCCTACTGTTAGGTG
>CBDUPS010000321.1:0-2632 GCA_965369155.1 uncultured Spongiibacteraceae bacterium | reverse complement strand
ATGGTGGCTAGGTAAAACCCTTAATGGCCGGTTGTTAATAGAGGCTCAAGAAAGTGCTGCCTGCTTTAATTTAATGAATGATTATTTAAATGAAAAGGGCGATAAGGCTTTGTTTTTAATGCAAGAAGACTTAACCCTTGCCAGAAAAAAGTTGGAAAGTACGGCAAACCCTGATGTGAAATTATTACTAGAGCAGTTGTTTTACCAGTGGCGTAAGCATTTATCCTGTTGAAAGCGGGCTAAAAACTGGTAAAAATATCAAGAAAACGCTAATCTTTGCCCTTTGGCATAAATAGTTAGAATAAATACAATAAATAGAGAGACTCATTTATGAATCCAGGTGCACGAAGCGGCATTTTAACCGTTACCATTAAAGACAAAGCAGTACTTTACTCATCGTATATGCCCTTTGTTGAAAATGGCGGTTTGTTTGTTCCAACCAATAAACATTATAAGCTAGGCGATGAGGTTTTTATGTTGCTTACGCTGATGGATGAAGCGGATAAAATCCCAGTAGCCGGAAAGGTTGTATGGATTACTCCTGCCCATGCAGGTAGCCGTGCAGCAGGTATTGGCATTCAGTTTAGCGACCAAGATAATACGGCAAATAATAAAGTACAAACTTACCTAGCCGGAGCCTTAGAATCAGATAGGCCGACCCACACCATGTAAAAAAACACATACGTTAAAACGCCTCAGCTAGCTAAAAGTTACTGAGGCGTTTTTTATGGAGCCACCCATGTTAACCGACTCCCACTGTCATTTAGACAAGCTTGATTTATCACTGTGGAATAATAGCCTTGATGACATTATTGCCCAGTGCTTAAAACAAGGGGTAACACGGCAACTTTGTATTGCAGTAAACACCGATAATATTGAAACGGTTAAAACGATTGCCACTAGGTACCCTTCGGTATACGCCACTGTGGGGATTCACCCTATGGAACCTCACGAGACGCTATTAACCAAAGATGAGATTATTCAGTTAGCTCAACACCCCAAAGTGGTGGGAATTGGTGAAACCGGCTTAGATTACTTTTACTCAGAAAAAAACAAAGCCAATCAACAATTAAGTTTTTGTGCCCATTTGCAAGCGGCCAAACAGTTACAGCTACCGGTTATTATTCATACTCGACAAGCCCAAAAAGATACCTTAGATATTATTAAACAGGAGCAGCATTACACTGGCGTGTTGCATTGCTTTACCGAAAGCTGGGAGATGGCAAAAGCCGCTTTAGACTTGGGCTACTATATTTCCCTATCAGGCATTGTTACCTTTAAAAATACTGTTGAGTTAAAAGAAGTGGCTAAAAAAATCCCCGCAGATCGCTTGCTAATAGAAACCGATAGCCCATGGTTGGCTCCCGTACCTTTTAGAGGTAAGCCTAATTATCCTTTTTATGTAAAAGAGGTTGCTGAATATGTAGCGCAGCTAAGAGGGGTGAAGCTAGACGATTTAGCGCAAACTACGACTGACAACTTTTTAACATTATTCTCCGCGGTAAAAAAATAGAGACGTTGTTATAAAGGGAAGTATAGACGATAGGTGGTGAGAGTCATCAGGATAAAAATAATGTTTGTGAAAGTAGTAATTAATCTATGCTTTTCTTTTGTTGCCATGATGAGCTTTTTTTATGCCTCTAATACGCTGGGAAAAGACGTGAAACTTCAAAAGATTGAAGGTGGATATAAAGTAGAAATTTCACAGGATGTTAGAGTTAAAGTTGACTCACCAGTAGAAAATTTTATTATTTATAGGTTTTATTCTTTGAATAACGAAAAGTTTTTAACGCTGTATATTGGTAATCATCCTGCTATAGAAGGGAGTATGAGTGAGCTTGATGACTGTAAAAAAGTATTACTTTTAGGGTTTTCTTCAAAGTGTAAAGTTAGCAGTAATAAAAATGGAGAGCTTGAAAATAACGTATATGCCAAAATTTCAAACAGTGGTTCGCCGCAATATGCTCACTTTTCATATGAAAGTGAAAAGCGTAAACATATTAAATTGATTGAAAGTATTTTATTAAGTTTTTCTGAGCAATAATGAAAGAAATAAAAGGGCTTGGAATTAGAGGGATAAGGAGTTTAAAACAGTTTGTGACCTGTGCTAAGGATGAGTATGAGAAAAGCATTGCGCCTTATTAATACGCTCAAAGCGTTTAGGTGTATTCATGGCATGCCAAATATCATTACGCTGCTGAATATTAAGCCAGAAGTTGGGAGTGTTATTAAATACTTTAGCCAGCATCAATGCAGTATCAGCAGTAATGTTGCGTTTGTTGGTGCATAATTCATTCACTGTTTTACGACCAACACCCATCAGCTCAGCTAATGCTCCTTGTGTTAACTCTAAAGGTGCTAAAAATTCTTCGGTTAACATTTCACCAACTGATACAGGCTTGCGTTTTGTAATGTTCATGATTAACCTCGATAACTATGGTTGTCTAAATAAATCTTCTTAGCTAAACCTTGATTGCCATCCCATTCAAAAATTAAACGCCATTGACGGTTAACACGAATAGAATGTAGATCTGCTAATGTACCTGAGAGCTTTTCAAAATGATTACTAGGTGGACTGCGTAGGTCTAAATCACAGGTTGCATCATCAGTAAGCTGTAGCTTACGAAATAAT
>CBDUPS010000320.1:0-2636 GCA_965369155.1 uncultured Spongiibacteraceae bacterium | reverse complement strand
TAATACCTGCCTCAGAAAAAGCATTAATCACATCAGGGAAAATATCCCAAAACAACGTAACAGCCGGAATTTTAAGTTCAATACACAGATCAATTTGTGCCTTTAATAATGCTTTATCCGTGGCCGCTGGAATTAAATTTACCGAAAAAGAGCGTTCAGACAGTGAACGATATGCTTCAACTTCTTGCTTAATAAGCGCTGGCGACTCGCGCACCATACCTAGCGAGCCAAACCCGCCGGCATTACTTACCGCTGCGGCTAACTCATGGCGAGACACTCCTCCCATGCCTGCTAAAAGAATAGGATAATCACAGCCTAGTATGTCAATTAAGGGGGTATGAAGTGCTACATGCATAATAAGAACTCTCTTTTATAGCCGTAGAATAAGGGCAATTAGTATCGCAAAGACCTTTAATGATTAAAAATGAAATTAAATAACAAATATCATTAATAATTTTGCTATAAAAAGCCTCTCATTTAAAACGAGCAACGTCTTACACAAAAAAGCCCCAAAGCTTTGATTCACTTTAGGGCTTAATGCGTAGGCCACTCACTTTATTTTGCTGCAATTTTCATAAAGTCTGGCGTGTTGTAATCGTAGCTCTTTTCTTCAATACGCTGACAAATACGCCAGCCATCAGCCGTTTTGATATATTGATCTAAATACCATAAACCCAGAAACATCGTGTACTCTTTGTCTCCGGCTTTTAAAACCTGCGGGTTAAAACACATTATTTTTCCTGTCGCCTTATCCCCATCTAAAGCAATTTCATAATTGCTAATTAAATGTTGTGTACTCGAAAACATAGGCATTACTTCAGATAGCCATTTTTTTACCTCAGGGAAAGCGCCTTTTATTCCACCCATTTCGGTGTAATCGATAAAGGCATCTTTGGTAAAAATAGTATCTAAGCCATCAAAATCTTTCATATCAATACAGCGAGAGTACTCAACCAACAAGTCTTGTATCTCAAAACGATTAGATACCTGCTCTAAGGTCATCGTCATAAAAATCTCCTTCTTATTATAAAAATAGTGTTAAACCATAGGTACACAACACACCTGTACTATAGGCGATAAGCACCGGAATGCTATAACGTAAATAAGAGCCGAAGGTTAAGCCTGGTACTTTACTCATGGCAATAATACCGGCAGAAGAGCCAATAATAAGTACCGAACCACCCACTCCTACCGAATAGGTTAATACTAACCAATCTAATGAAGAAATAGCCGGCTCACCTTTTATTAGTGCTGCGGTTAACGGCACGTTATCAATTAATGCAGATAATAACCCCGCGGTATAATTTGCCGCTAAAGGTGGAAACTCACTATAGAAGTAGTTAATACCTTCTAATACGCCTATTTGTTTGAGCATACCGACTATTAGTAAAACACCTAAAAAAAATAAAAGCGTTTCAAATTCGATAAGCCGAATATATTCCATAATAGGGTCGGCATTAATATCCTCTTTAAAAAGGCCTGCAATTAAAAACATAACCGATAAGCCGAATAAAAAGCTCAATACAGGGGGTATGGAAAAAAATATGTTACCCGCCATCGTACCCAAAATGGTGCAGACAAAAATAGCCGCTATAACTAAGTCTAATGATCGTATTTTATGTGGGGTTGGCTCAATCATCAGCTGTTTAGACAGCCCAACACTTAATAGCAAAGAGAGAACCAAAACACCTATAGCAGAGGGTAATACCAAGTAAATTAGCTGGGTAATGCTCACATGGCCTGACAAAAAAATCATCAGTGTAGTGACATCTCCGGTAATTAACGCAACGCCCCCTGAGTTAACGGCAAAAATAACTAAGGTAGTAAAACGTAATGTATCTTTTAAATTAAGCTTTAATGATTGTATTACCGCAATACTTACTAATGTCGCTGTAATATTGTCAGCAAAAGAAGAAAAAGCAAAACCAAAGCCACCAACTAAAAACAGTAGTGTTTTCTCGCTAATATGTTTAGGCAGTATTAAATAAATGAGGGCTTCGATTAAACCCTTTTTATTGAGGTAGGCAACGAAGGTCATCGCCGCCATTAAAAATAACCATAGATTGGCTATTTCATTAATATTTTCTGAGAAGAATAAGGCTACCTTGTTTTGATAAACAACAAAGAGCACTAACCATGATAAAGCGCCAAAAAACAACGTAACTTTAGCTTTACTGATATGAGTGACTTCTTCAAACACAATGCCAATTAATGCCAAACAGGCAAAGCTAATTAGCACTATGTTTAACATCGTTTAGTCCTATCAAAGGATTAAAAAAACAGCCGAAGCTGCTTTTTTAATCGGGCAAGCCTAGTACGCGTTTGGCTATAATATTAAGTTGTATTTCAGAGGTGCCACCGGCAATGGTATGTGTATAAGACGACAACCAAAAACGAGCTAAACGTAACTCTTCACTGGTAAAACCCTCGCCTTCCCAACCCAAAGCTTGAGAGCCTAAAATATCCATTATAAGGTTATATTTTATTTTCTCTTCTTCGGTGCCACAATACTTAATAATCATTGCAGCCATACCCGCTAACGGGTCTTGAGCGGTAAACTCATCAACAACACGCTGATTAGTTAATGAAAATGCTTTATGATTCATGGCATTTTTAGCAATACGGTCACGAATAAC
>CBDUPS010000319.1:0-2646 GCA_965369155.1 uncultured Spongiibacteraceae bacterium | reverse complement strand
GTAGACGATAACGGTAAGTTTTTACCATAGGTTTCTACGCTACTGGCTACTTGAGCAGCTAACTCTCTGGTTGGGGTTAATATGAGTGCACGGGCTTGGTTGGCATGTGCCCGCTGGCCTTGTGACAACAACTGCAATAAAGGCAAAGTAAAGCCTGCTGTTTTGCCTGTACCGGTTTGTGCCGCCGCCATTACATCGTGGCCTGCTAATACTGCAGGTATCGCTTTTTCTTGAATAGGTGACGGTGTGTCGTAACCTTGTTCTGTAACAGCATCAAGAATAGCCGGGGACAAACCTAAATCAGAAAACGTCATATTTTTATCTCAAATTGAACATATCAAACACAGGGAAAACTATAACACCCCCATAGGAATACTTTGTGGCTCGGCAGCTTACAGAAAAACCCGCCCCAGTACTATGATAGACAAAGCGTACAGGCTAAAATTAACCAGATAATCATCTATTTAATTCTATTAGTCGCGCTATCGCTAAAACGATAATCTGCTAGCCATAAAAACCACCGTGCTTATGGTGGTTAAATACAATACCCTGATACTAACCATCAGCAATAGGCATCACACATGACCCCATGGTTACTTGATCCAAGCATCTATCACACTATTCTTTTATGGTCTTTTGCTTATGTGGCACTCATTTTAATTGTAGGCATATTTTTCAAATCGCCTTATGGTCGTTTTGCCGATAACCGTTATGGAATAAGCCTAAATCCTCGGGTGGGTTGGTTTTTAATGGAGCTGCCCGCCACAATAAGTTTTCTCTTTTTTTATCTACAAGGGCAAAATGCTTTTGAAACGGTACCGCTTTTATTTTTAGGTGTTTGGTTAATTCATTACAGCAACCGAGGCTTTATCTTCCCCTTTCTTATTCGGGTTGCTAAAGGTCAAAAAGGCTCTTTTAGTCTGAGCATTGTTGCCGCAGGCTGGATGGTTACGACACTACATGGCTATTTAAATGCGGTATTTATTTCACACCTAGGCGAACATTTTACTAATGCTTGGCTAACCGACCCACGCTTTTTAATTGGTATAACTCTTTATATTTTTGGGCTTACTCTCAATATTCATTCTGACTACATTATTCGCAACTTACGCAGCAAAAAAGAAATTGAAACCGGAGAGACAATATATCGCATCCCTAAAGGAGGCTTGTTTCGTTATGTAAGCTCCCCTAGTTCCCTTACCGAGATTATCTCTTTTACCGGCTTTGCTATTGCCACATGGTCTTTAGGGGCCCTATTTGTATTAGCTGTCACTATGGCTAATTTAATTCCTCGGGCGATTCAAACCCACCAGTGGTACAAAGATAAATTTGCAGATTACCCTACTAACCGAAAAATTTTGATCCCCGGCATTTGGTAAACGTTAAATAGCCCCGTTTAAGCGATATGCTCGGTGTTGTTATAAAAAACCACTAAAGTCTGCTGTTAATTTATCCGCAAACCATTTTAGTGCTTTGCCGTTATTATTTTTTTTCCAAGCAATATGTAATGGCGAACTGCCGACTGCCTCATTAAATGCCACTTTGACTAAATCACCACGTTTTAAAAAATTTTGAATACGGAATTCGGGTAAAAAGCCGATACCTCTGCCTGCTACCTGTGCCTGAATTTTAGCCTCAACCGTTGGCACAATAATTTGAGCTTGTTTATCAAATACCCGCCTTGAAAGTGGCGGTAAATGCTTTGAAGAATCTCTTACAATCACCGCCCTATATTGCTGAATATCGGCTTCAGTTAATATTGTTTTTTTGGCTAAAGGATGATGTTTAGACACCGCGAATACCCAGTTCACATCACCCACATGTTTTATCTCAAGACCTTGCGAGTTAATGGGTATTTCTGGGGCACCGATAATAAGGCTAGCCTTACCCTCCATTACTGCCTCCCATGAACCACCTAAAACCTCCTCAAAAAGACTTATCTCTATCTCAGGGTGAATCTCATCAAAGGCCTCAAGCAATGGATAGAGCCTAGACATATCCAAAACAGAATCCACCGCAATACATAAGCTAGACTCCCAACCTAAGGCTGTTTGGCGGGTGTTCTCAACAACGGTTTTGGCAGCATCAAGCAATGCACGACCCTGCTCTAATAACACTTTCCCCGCAGGGGTTAACACCGATTTACGGCCTTCTTTAATAAAAATAGGCACACAGATATCTTCTTCTAGCTTTCTTACCGTATAAGACACCTTAGACTGCACTTTATAAAGCGAATCTGCCGCCGCAGCAAAGCTCCCCTTTCGATCAATCGCATCAAGTACCTCTAGTGCCTCAAGGGTTAAGCGCATGGTGTCTCTCCTTTATTTACCTTACATTTATCAGGCCCTCAAACATATCAAATATCTTGATGCTTTACATTGATATTTTTCGCTTTTTTAAAAATAACTAGCAAATACAATAAACCCATCAAACAATTATTTTGATTGTTTTTAACAAGGAGAGAGCAATGAAAACAAATATCATCACTAAAACCATAGCAAGTAAAGCCGGATTAGAAGCATTAATTATTAGAGTGCCACTGGGGGCTATTCTTATTGCCCATGGAGCGCAGAAGCTATTTGGCTGGTTTGGCGGTTACGGCCTTGAAGGCACCGGCCAATGGATGGCCTCTATTGGCTTTGAGCC
>CBDUPS010000318.1:0-2679 GCA_965369155.1 uncultured Spongiibacteraceae bacterium | reverse complement strand
TCTAATAGCACCTACACCGGGAAACACCACACGATCGGCTTGGGTAATAACGTGACTATCTGAGGTAACCAATACGTTGGCATTACTATCGACCGCCTCCAGTGCTTTGGCCACAGAATGTAAATTACCCATACCGTAATCAATAACGGCAACCGTTTGTTTTAACGACATACGTTTTTAGCCTAGTAAATAGTTACAAACAACCTTTGGTAGAAGGCATAACCCCTGCCATACGCTCATCTGCCGATAACGCCACGCGTAGTGCACGTCCAAAGGCTTTAAAAACGGTTTCGGCTTGGTGATGTGAGTTTTGCCCACGTAAGCAATCAATATGCAGTGTCACTAAGGCGTGGTTAACAAAGCCTTGGAAAAACTCTTGGAATAAATCCACATCAAATGCGCCAATACGCCCACGGGTAAACGGCACGTTATAGGTCAATCCAGGACGACCTGAAAAATCAATCACGACTCTGGATAATGCTTCATCTAAGGGCACATACGCATGACCATAGCGCGTCATGCCTTTTTTATCCCCAATTGCTTGGCTAAACGCTTTACCTAAGGTAATACCAATATCTTCTACCGTGTGGTGATCATCAATATGTCGATCACCTACCGCTTTAACTGACATATCAATCAAACCATGACGGGCAATCTGATCCATCATGTGATCTAAAAAAGGAATACCCGTTTCAAAGTTGGTTTTACCCGTACCATCAAGATTTACTTCAACAGCAATTTGGGTCTCTAATGTATCTCGTGTCACACTAGCGATACGATCAGCCATAGTTTTCTCCTAAAAATAAAAACCCCCAGAGCATGACGTTTTTGCACTGGAGTTTTACAATGGCACATTATAATCTAACCCCACCACTTCTCCCAGTAATCAGAGCCTAACTTATGCCATTGTTTCAGGAAATCGTTAATAACCCCTCTGCCCAAGACCTTATTGATCTACAAAAAATCTATAGTGAACTACCCAATACACTACAAACACCTAAAAACACTGATCAAACACTCGAACAATGGATTCTTAAATTTACCCAGCAAGAACACTATCAACTTTATGCCTCCTGCTTTAATGACCGACTGCTAGGTGCTTTTACCCTTGATACAAAAACCCAGCCTTGGACACTCGCTAATCTCTGTGTACGCAAAGTGACTCATCGTCGCGGTGTAGGCAAGGCTCTCATTCAAGAAAGCATTGCTGTGGCCAAACAGCACAAGCAAACCCTGCAGGCAAAAATCCCCACGGATAACGAGGCTTGCTTACAACTCTTCTCTACTAACGGTTGGTTACTTAATCAAAGTCATCCAGAGTGGGTGCTAGCAACGTTCACCCCATAAAAAATGAATGAAAGCATTACAACAGATATCGTTATTATAGGGGCTGGGGTTGTTGGACTTGCCCTAGCAGAAAAACTTGCAAAAAATCACCGAATTATCGTTTTAGAGAAAGAATCACAATGGGGCACTGGTATCAGCAGCCGTAATAGTGAGGTGATTCATGCGGGGTTGTATTACCCCACCGGCTCATTAAAAGCTCAATTGTGTGTAAGGGGTAATCAACTACTCTATGCCTTTTGTGATAAGTACCAAGTGCCCTATAAAGCCTGCGGTAAATTAGTTGTCGCACAAAAGGAGGAGCTGCCAGAGCTTGAGGCACTTGCCCTGCAAGCACAAAAAAACCATACCAAAGTGCAAGCACTCTCATCAGCCCAGTTAAAGAAAAAAGAGCCTGCTGTACACGCCGCCGTTGCCTTGTGGTCACCAACCTCAGGCATTATTGACTCTCACGAGCTAATGCTAAGGTTGCTCACTCTCGCCGAACAAAACGGTGCCGTTCTTTCCTGTAACAGCCACCCTACATGCATTAGCTCCGAAAAAGCCGGTGTTGTTATTGATGGTCTCTCACAAACTGAACCCTTTCGTATTCAATGCCGCTACCTTATTAATGCTGCAGGCTTAGGCTTTAACGACGTAGCAAAAACCATCAACAACAACCAACATATCGCCCCTCTTTATTGGAGCAAAGGCAATTATTTTTCCTACTCAGGCCCTACAATTTCACCTTATTTAATTTACCCTATGCCGGGTAAGCACAGTTTAGGAATTCATTACACCGCTGATTTACAAGGGCAAATGCGTTTTGGCCCTGACAGCCACTACTTAACAAAAGATTTACAACAGGCTCTTAGCCAAAATCCTTCACAGATAAATTATGATGTTGATAGCCAGCAAAAAGAGCCGTTTTTTCAGGCCATACAGCGCTACTTTCCCTTTCTTAATGCTGATAAACTACAACCCAGTTATAGCGGTGTTCGCCCAAAAAGAGTGCCGGCCTCGCAACCGTCGGCAGATTTTTTAATTCAATTCCACCCTCAATATCCCAACATCATTGAGCTATTTGGTATTGAATCACCCGGCTTAACCTCTGCCCTTGCTATTGCCGAGTACGTCAACACCCTTATTGATTAACCATTAAGTGATTTATGCAGGAAGCCCTATGAAAAAA
Organism: uncultured Spongiibacteraceae bacterium; assembly: GCA_965369155.1. Taxonomy (GTDB): domain Bacteria; phylum Pseudomonadota; class Gammaproteobacteria; order Pseudomonadales; family CBDUPS01; genus CBDUPS01. Next base: position 164 of record CBDUPS010000318.1, on the reverse strand, counting down.
ATTCTTATTACTCTCATTATTCTTATTGTTGCCATTCCTATTGCAGGACTTGTTGCCATCAATTTTCTTATCGACCCCAACGACTTAAAGCCGATTATTGTTGATAAAGCCCGAGAGGCTACCGGTGGAGAGCTGACGATTAATGGCGATATTGGCTGGAGCTT
>CBDUPS010000317.1:0-2684 GCA_965369155.1 uncultured Spongiibacteraceae bacterium | reverse complement strand
CACAGGGCGGCTGACTAAGTCGCCACGCATAGAGGGAATAATACAAAAGGTACAACGGTGGTTACAGCCTTCAGATATTTTTAAGTAGGCGTAATGTCGGGGGGTGAGTTTTACACCTTGTTTGGGAACTAAATCAATGTAAGGGTCATGTATTTTTGTTGTTGGTGCCCACTCATGTACTGCGCCAACCACTTCTTCATAGGCTTGGGGGCCGGAGACACTGAGAACCTGTGGATGTATTTTAGTAATAGATTCAGCATCGGCACCCATACAGCCGGTAACAATAACACGACCATTTTCTTTTAATGCTTCACCGATTGAGTCTAGAGACTCTTGTTTGGCACTATCAATAAACCCACAGGTATTCACAACCACTACATCGGAGTCTTCGTAATGGGGTGAGATTTCATAACCATCAATTTTTAATTGCGTCAAAATACGCTCTGAATCAACGAGGGCTTTTGGGCAGCCTAAGCTGATAAATCCGACTTTTTTTTGTGTCATTTGTATATCCGTGAACTGATGGTTTAACCTTGTGCTATTCTACACGTGTTGATTACTGGATGCAGGAGATTCCATGAAAATAAAAAAGGTAATGATGGGGCTCGCAGCAGTGGCGTTGGCCGGCTGTGTAAGCTTTGAACTTGCGCCTTTAGCCGATCATTTGGTTGTGGCAAAATCAAAAGGCAAAGAATTACCTTTGCTTAGTAAGCAGTATCCGCAAATGTCATTAACTCAGGCTTATGATATTCAAGGTGGTTTTGTTCGCCGCACTATCGGCTTCTTACCCCGCACTGTGGGTGGTTATAAAGGAGGGTTAACCTCTGAAAGTTCATGGAGAAAGTTTGCCGTTGAAAGCCCCGTTACTGGCGTGTTACCAGCACAAGGACAGTTAGGTAATGGAGCAAAAATATCGTTAGATTCATTTATCAACCCAATGATTGAGGTAGAGCTCGCCTTTGTTTTTTCTAAGCGAATTAATAGTGAAATCACCTCGGTAGAGCAATTAAAAGATAAAGTGGCTTTTGTTGCGCCTGCGCTAGAGTTACCTGATTTAGCCTTTAGTGATTTAGATAATTTAACCGGTAAAGATTTGATTGCAGCTAATGTGGCCGCCTCACGTTATATGGTGGGCACAAAAGTAGATAACTGGCAGAAGGTTAACTTAGATGGACTGAATGTTACGTTAACGCATCAAGGGCAAGTTGTTTCCCGTGGTGAAGGTAGTGATGCGATGGGCAGCCAGTGGCAAGCTGCTTTATGGTTGGTTAATGAGTTAGTTCGTCAGCATAAAGTAATTCGTCCGGGTGACGTACTCTTAACAGGGTCACTAGGTACTATGGTGCAAGCAGAGGCAGGTGATTATCAAGCCGACTTTGGTGAGTTAGGTACGTTACGAGTTACGTTTAAATAATTAAAAAGGCGAAGGTGAAACACACTCTAGCCACTGGTTGGTGACAGGGTGTACAAACCCCAAACTGGTGGCATGAAGTTGTAATCGAGGGGAGGCTGCAAGGGCTTCCTCATGGGCGTACATATCGCAACCTAAAATCGGATGATGAATCGCTGCGGAGTGTACGCGTAACTGATGAGAGCGTCCTGTTGTCGGCCTAAAAATAACCCGCGTTTTATTTAGAGCAAGATCAGTTTCAATAACCTCGTAACGAGTCAGGGCATTTTTTCCATTTTCTATATCAATTTTTTGCTTGGGGCGCCGCTCCCAATCAGCACTAATGGGGAGGTTAATTTCACCATCTTGTTCAATAATGCCAAACAGTTCGGCGGTGTAACTTTTGTCAACTTGACGTTCCTGAAATTGACGGCTGATATGGCTATGAACAGGTTTGCTCAAGGGAATAATTAAAATGCCGCTGGTGTCTAAATCTAAACGATGCACTACAGTGGCCGTAGGGTAGTGTTGTTGTAATCGGGTAATTAAACAGTCTTTATTTAAGCGGTGGCGACCGGGAACGGTGAGAAGAAAAGCTGGTTTATTGACTAATAATAAATGCTCATCTTCATAGAGAATAACCGGTTCTTCAAGGCACAAAGGAACAATGTAAGGGGGTAACTCTTCAGCGTCATCCATAATATAAAAACTATTTTGACACTTGAAACTGAATGTTATCTAGGCACTGTCCATCAAAACGTTTACCGATGGCAATTTTCCCTTGGCCAGATAATACAGTTTCTTCTCTGCGCAGGTAGACAGCGTCTTCTTGGCTGTTAAAAACAGTGGTGCCGTTGGTGCTGTTATCTACTAATACAAATTTCCCACGGTTATATTCGATATGAAAGTGATCCCGAGATGCGGTTGCTTGATCCAGTATTAAATGGCTTTGCGAAGAGTCTCGACCGGCAACAAAAGGTGTCATTGTAGGGTCAAGACGATAATGTCGCTCACCACAAACAAGAGTCATGGTTGCTAAGGGCTCAATGGCTGCGGTATTGGTAGGGTCAACCAACAAGGTGGCATTGGCGCTCGTAATATTGTGCTCCCAGTCAACTAAATAAATAACAGTCGATTGGCTGGAGCCTTTAAGGTAGGTGGTATCAAACTGGGTGCACAGTTTTTGTAAGGGAGCATCGAGTAAGTTTAATGTTTCATCTGTTGTAATGGTTTGTCGAGCTTTAGCAATTTTCATTAAGGCGGCAGTATCATTGACCGCTTGCCCAAAAATATC
>CBDUPS010000316.1:0-2686 GCA_965369155.1 uncultured Spongiibacteraceae bacterium | reverse complement strand
TGCCTCCATAGCAGCTTCGGTCGCGGCATAGGAGGCATCGCCATCAACCATTACCGCATTCATCACGCCATTTACATTAGCAATAAGGCGTTTTTCTGGAATCAGTGTGGGATGCACTCTAATTTCAATGCCTCTCTCATCACGGCTGGCAATACCCAAATGCTTAATGCGATAACCGAGTTCTTCGGCATACTCCACATCAATGGTCGATATTTTACTAATGCCCTCGGTAAATACTTTATCAAACTGTAACGGAATACCAAAAGCGATAGAGGCTAAAATAACCAGCTTGTGTGCGGCATCAATACCCTCCACATCAAAGGTAGGGTCGGCTTCGGCATAACCGAGCTCTTGAGCCTCTGCTAACACATCGGCAAAGTCACGGCCTTTATCACGCATCTCAGTTAAAATAAAATTGCCCGTACCATTAATAATGCCAGCAATAAATTGAATCTGGTTGGCCGACAAGCCTTCTCTAAGGGCTTTAATTATAGGAATACCACCGGCAACTGCAGCTTCATAACACACTGCTACTTGTTTTTTACGAGCGGCCTCAAAAATAGTATTGCCCTGTAATGCAATTAACGCTTTATTAGCCGTCACCACATGTTTGCCATTTTCAATCGCTTTAAGTATCAAGTCTTTTGCCGCAGTCTCTCCACCAATAAGCTCTACAACGATGTCCACATCAGGATTACTCGCCACAGCTAATATGTCATTCCCCGTGGGAATATCGCCCACATCAATCGTTACGGCACTTCGGGTAGCTATTTGCACCACCTCAATAGAAATACCTGCACGGTTGGCAATAACCTCAGCATTACGAGTAAGCACCTCGTAAACGCCCTTGCCCACCGTTCCCAAACCACATATACCCACTTTAACTACTTTCACTTATGGCTCCTTTATTTCAGCCTTTATCTAATTCATTTGTATCATTGGCAAAACCATCGTCACGAATCATACGCCGAATACTACGAACCGCCTGCCGTGTTCTATGCTCGTTTTCAATTAATCCAAATCGAACAAAACCTTCGCCGTACTCACCAAAGCCAATACCAGGAGAGACCGCCACTTTTGCCTCTAATAATAACTTTTTACTAAACTCTAGGGATCCCATCTCTTTATAAAATGAAGGGATTTTTGCCCATAAAAACATGGTCGCCTGAGGTGGTGTAACCGGCCAACCTGCAGAGTTTAACCCGTCACATAATACATCACGGCGCTTTTTATACATCTGGCAAATATCGGTAACACACTGTTGATCCCCTTCTAAAGCGGCAATCGCTGCTACTTGAATAGGGGTAAACATACCGTAATCTAAATAGGACTTTATCCGCGCTAGGGCTCCAACTAAATCAGGATTGCCCACACAAAAGCCCACCCGCCAACCGGGCATATTGTAGCTTTTTGAAAGGGTAAAAAACTCAACGGCAACATCTTTTGCCCCTTCTACCTCTAAAATAGAAGGTGCTTTATAGCCATCAAAACATAAATCAGCATAGGCTAAATCTTGTACAACCCAAATTTTATGCTCTTTAGCTAACGCCACAATTCGCTCAAAAAAGGCTAAATCAACGCATTGGGTTGTGGGGTTAGCCGGGTAATTTAAAATTAACATTTTGGGCTTTGGAAAAGATTGTTTTAAGGCTTTTTCAATCTCAACAAAAAAAGCATCCCCCTCTACTGCGGGAACATGACGAATATCAGCCCCTGCTATAACAAAACCATAAGGATGAATGGGATAAGCCGGATTCGGCACTAAAACGGCATCACCTGGGCCTAATGTTGCTAAGGCTAAATGGGCTAAGCCCTCTTTTGAACCTAAGGTGACAATAGCTTCTGTTTCAGGGTTAAGCTCAACTTGGTAGCGATCTTTATACCAATTACAAATAGCACGACGCAAACGCGGAATACCCTTTGATTGGGAGTAACGGTGAGTATCTCCCCGTTGGGCCGTTTCGGTTAACTTATCAACAATATGCTGCGGGGTGGGCTGGTCTGGATTACCCATACCAAAATCAATAATATCTTCGCCACGAGCTCTCGCCTGCTGCTTTAATTCACCGATAACATTAAAGACATAAGGTGGTAACCGTTGAATACGTTGAAATGACTTGTCCATCAAAACCACCCCTTAGTTTCGATTATTCTCAATCTGTGCTGAATAAAAACGAAAAAATTATACTACGGATTTAATCCCAATGCCTGTGCTAACTGAGCGGGTGGTAAGTATCCTGCTAACATTTCACCGTTTGATAAAACAATTGCCGGCGTTCCATTAACGCCCATGGCTAAGCCAAGTTTATATTGCTCATCAACTACGCCATTTTCGCAGCTAACAAAAGGTAATGAAGCACCACTTTTAAATTCGGTGAGGGTGTGTTTTTTATCATTAGCACACCATGTCGTTACCATTTTTCGGTACGTATTAGAACCTGTGCCTTCTCTAGGAAAAGCCAGGTACTTAATGGTGATTCCCAATTTGTTGTAGTGCTCTATTTCAGAGTGCAGTTTACGGCAATAGCCACAATCCACATCAGTAAAAATATGAACTACGGCTTTTTCTTCTTTTGCCGCAAAGATAATTTTGTCTTCGTCTTTAATACTATTTAATAAACGCTCTCGCTCCTCTTCCCGGCCCTTTTCTGTCACATTAACCATACCAGCGCTTGTCAGTTGGTAT
>CBDUPS010000315.1:0-2688 GCA_965369155.1 uncultured Spongiibacteraceae bacterium | reverse complement strand
ATGATGAATACACCCGCAGCAGATGAAGTGGTAGGCTGGCTAAAAGGCGATTACACCTTTGACCCTGCTTGCCTCACTTAAATATAACAGGAGTTTCTATGATATTTACCAGTCCACTCATAACGGTTAGCGATTTAGATAACGACGGCTTTGTGACTCTATGCTTTAACTCACAAACCGACTCGGTGAATAAATTTGATTTGCTTACCTTAGACGCTTTAGATCAAGCCTTAGATGTTCTTGAGAAAACAGACAATATAAAAGGTATGCGGGTAACTAGCGGCAAGCCACTGTTTATTGTGGGGGCAGATATTAAGCAGTTTTCTCAATTATTTGCTGAGCCTGAAGAATCCATAAAAGCCTTTGTTGCCGAAAAAGCGCAGATATTTAATCGAGTAGAAAATCTGCCCTTTGCTACGGTTGCAGCTATTAATGGCTCAGCACTAGGGGGTGGTTATGAGATGTGTTTAGCCTGTGATTTTAGAGTGCTGCAAGAAGAGGTGAAAATTGGTTTACCAGAGGTAAAACTAGGCGTTAATCCAGGTTTTGGTGGTACGGTAAGATTGCCTCGGCTAATTGGTATTGATAATGCTTTAGAGTGGATTTGTGCAGGTAATGATATTAGAAGCGATAGAGCCTTAGCCGATGGTGGTGTGGATGCGGTGGTAGCCAAAGAGTATCTTGAGAGTGCTGCTACCGAAATGCTAAAACAAGCTAATGCGGGAAATTTTTGTATTAAAACTCGGCGAGAAGAAAAACAACAGCCGGTAAAGTTAAATGATATGGAGCGTCTCATGGCCTTTGTCACAGGCAAGGCTTTGGTATCTTCTCAGGCCGGCCCGCATTTTCCTGCACCAATTACAGCGGCTAAATCTATTGAGAAAAGTGCAGGGTTAACCTCAGAACAAGCGCTAGAAATAGAAGCCAAATACTTTGCTCGTTTAGCTAAAACCCCAGAAGCTCAAGCCTTAGTGGGTTTGTTTTTAAACGATCAGTATGTAGGGCATAAAGCTAAAAAGTTGGAGGAGCAGGCTAACCCTATTAATAAAGGCGGTGTATTGGGCGCTGGCATTATGGGAGGTGGCATTGCGTACCAGTCAGCTTATAGAAACACCCCAGTGTTGATGAAAGATATTCAAACATCAGGTTTAGATTTAGGCATGGAGGAGGCGGCTAAGTTATTAGCTAAGCGTGTTGATAGAGGTCGCATGAGCGCCCTTGAAATGGGAGAAGCATTAAACCGTATTCGCCCAACGCTGGATTACACAGGTTTTGATGAGCTTGATGTGGTGGTAGAGGCTGTCGTAGAAAACACTAAGGTAAAACAAAGTGTACTAAAGGAATGTGAGCAACACTTGTCAGGTAATGCAGTGCTGGCAAGTAACACCTCTACAATTTCTATTTCACTATTAGCACAAAGCCTACAACGGCCTGAGAATTTTTGTGGAATGCACTTTTTTAATCCTGTACATAAAATGCCATTAGTAGAGGTTATTAGGGGTGAGAAAACATCAGAAAAAACGATAGCAACTGTTGTTAGCTATGCACGCAAAATGGGTAAAACTCCAATAGTAGTAAATGACTGTGCCGGCTTTTTGGTTAACCGTGTGTTGTTCCCTTATTTGGCTGCATTTAATTTGTTACTAAAAGACGGTGTTGATTTTCAAGCGATTGATAAAGTAATGGAGAAGTTTGGCTGGCCTATGGGGCCGGCTTATTTGTTAGATGTGGTGGGTTTAGATACCGCATCTCATGCGGCGGCGGTAATGGCAGATGCCTATCCAGATCGAATGAAATACGATTTTATTTCAGCCAGCGAAAGATTGTATAAGGCTGAGTACTTAGGGCAAAAAAACAAAAAAGGTTTTTATCAATACACCATAGACAAAAAAGGTCGGCCAGTTAAAGCGGTAGACCTTAGCGTGATGGATGTTATTGGTGAAAGTTGTGGTGAGCCCATTACGGTAGAAGATCAGGTAATTATAGAGCGGATGATGCTACCTCTTTGTATAGAGATATCTCGCTGCTTAGAAGACGGTATTGTAGCCACACCTGCGGAGGCAGATATTGCCTTAGCAATGGGTATTGGCTTTCCGTTATTTAGAGGAGGTGCTTGCCGTTATATGAGTCAGGTAGGTTTAGAGAAAATTGTAAAACAAGCACAGAGTTATGCCTCATTAGGCGCGCTGTATAAGCCAACCGAATCAATGAAAAGTATGGCGCAAAACTCGCAATCGTATTATCCGCTAAACACAGAACAGGAGTCGGTGTAATGAATTATTCAGATCAAGAAGCTGTGATTATTGATGTAGCCAGAACTCCGATGGCGCGTTCTAGAAACAGTGTTTTTCGTCATGTTCGCGCAGATAATTTATCTGCCGCATTAATTAATGGATTGCTAGCGCGCAATCAAACAATAAGCCCATCAGAATTTGATGATGTGTTGTGGGGTTGTGTTAACCAAACCGAAGAACAGGGTTGGAACGTAGCACGGATGATTACCGTATTAACGGCCATTCCCCATGAGGTTCCAGCACAAACGGTTAACCGTTTATGTGGCTCATCAATGACGGCGTTGCATTCTGCGGTGCAGGCGATTATGTCGGGTTATGGTGATCAATTTTTAGTAGGCGGTGTTGAGCACATGAGCCACCTGCCAATGACAAAAGGTATTAGCCCTAATCCACA
>CBDUPS010000314.1:0-2737 GCA_965369155.1 uncultured Spongiibacteraceae bacterium | reverse complement strand
CACTTTACCAATAACATTGCCTCTACCGGTTGCTAATCGCTTCATTGCTTGATCAAAAGCCTCATCGGTACGATGAATATGTTTTTTAACATCCTCGAGGGACTCAACGACCAGTACTAATTGATCATGTATATCCCCAGCACTATTCGCAATTTTTTCTGCGTAACGATTCTGTTGCTCATAGCGCCAAATACTTTGCACTGTTTTCATTGTGGCAAGCAATGTGGTTGGGCTAACTACAATAATACTTTTATTATAGGCATCGCTAAATATTGAGGGATCATGCTCAAGAGCCGTCATAAAGGCTGCTTCTACTGGAATAAAAATAAAAACAAAATCAAGGCTATTAATACCTTCAAGCCCCTCATAATCTTTTACTGATAATAATTTTATATGAGAACGAATAGAATTTAGGTGATCTTTTAAGTGCAGTTTACGTTCTGATTCATCATCTGCCGAACAAAAGCGCTCATAGGCTGTTAAAGAAACCTTTGCATCAATAACAATATCTTTATTGTCGGGTAAATGTACCACGACATCAGGCATACGACGCGCCCCTGTCCTATCTTTTAAATTAAGTTGAGTGTCGTATTCGTGCCCCTTTCGCAAACCCGAGCCTTCTAATACTCGCTCTAAAATTACTTCACCCCAGTTGCCTTGAGCTTTACTCTCACCTTTAAGTGCTTTGGTTAAATTAATCGTTTCTTGTGTTATTTGTTCATTTAAATGTTTAAGTGATAACAACTCTGTTTTTAACGACGCTCTCTCTCTGGTCTCTTGTTCGTAAACATATTCCACTTTAGCTTTAAAGTTTTGTATTTGCTCTCGTAAAGGCGTTACCAATCCTTCAAGCATTTTTTGCCCTTGTTGATCTAACTTAGTGCCCTTCTCCTCTAATATCGTATTGGCCAAGTTTTGAAACTGCATAGCAAACTGTTCTTTAGTCTCGTTTAAAAAGACAATTTTTTCATCTAAAGCTTTTTGCTGTTGTGCCGCCTCTGCCAAACTTATACTTTTTATTTGATTTTCTTTTTGCAAGGCATCAAGCATATTATTTAAACGACTAACCTCTAGCGTTAATCGTTCTTTCTCTGCATTTATAATCGCGGCATTTTTTTCCACATCAGCAATTTTTTTCACTTGATCCTGGGTATTCTGTTTTATCTGCTCTAATTCAACAGTAGAAGCATCAAGTTCTTGTTGCAGGTAATTGGTTTTAATTGTTGATATTTTTTTATCACTTTTCCCACGAAAGAAAAAAACAACAGCCACCATAACTAGTAGCACTATTATCGAATAAAGAATTACGATCTCATTTATTTGCATGATGTGCCCCACTGCTAGCTTTTATTATATACGCCAAAATCATCAACAATAATGATGACACAATGAGTCGCTTTAATGAAAAAAATCAGCTTCTAAATTACGAATTGGATACTCATTATTTTTTAAATCAGAAAAATAATGGTTAAGTAATGTTTTTATGATGGGAAAGGCAAGTTCATCCCAAGGAATATCTTGATAAGAAAAAAGTTGTGTTTCTAGGCTTTCTGAACCGACACCAAATTTCCCATCAATTAAATGACCACGATAGAAAAAATAGACTTGGTTAATATGAGGTAAGTCGAACAAATGATACAACACCTCACCTTCTATTCTTGCTTCGGCCTCTTCCCAGGTCTCTCTTAATGCTCCCGCAACAGTGGTTTCGCCATTTTCCATAAAGCCTGCAGGAACCGTCCAGAGATTTTTTCTTGGTTCTATACCACGCTTACAAAGCAATACTTTATCTTCATAAACAGGGAGACAACCAACAATAATACGGGGGTTTTGATAATGTATTTCGTTACAGCTACCACAAACAAAGCGCTGCCGGTTATCACCAGCAGGCACTCTTTTTATAACTGTGGCTCCACAGGTACTACAAAATTTCATAAGCGTTATTTTAGCTCTCTATAACGGCCGCCAAAAAACACTAAAGGCTTACGATTAGGGCGTTGCTCCATATCCTCAACCCTGCCAACTAAAATAATATGATCTCCGGCATCGTGACGAGCTTCAATTCGGCATTCAAGCGACATCATAGCGCCTCGCAACACAATACAACCTGAGCGCCCTTGACGGTATTCAGATGGGTTAATCCCATGTTGGCCTTTTTTTGCAAAACGATTCGATAAATCCATTTGTGATTGCTCAAGAACATTCACTCCGTAATGTGTTGCGGCTGAAAATGCATCAAAGCACTCAGAGTCTTTTTGTAAGCTCCATAGCACTAAAGGTGGATCAAGGGATACCGCACTAAAAGAATTTACTGTCATTCCCAAAGGCTCGTGCCCCTCAGGATTAGTAGTAATTACTGTTACTCCAGTAGCAAATTGCCCTAAAGCGTTGCGCAAGGCACGACCATCAAAGCTCATAGTATCTCCATTAATATATTTTTTACGGTTTTTATCTGGATGTGCATATTACCTTTTAGTCGCTAAAAGGTCACTTTTATAGTGCGATTAACAAAAAAGGGCTTGTTAGGTAATTAAACCATTACCGCATCATCATCGGGGTCAATAAAATCAATACCCGTCGCGGCATTAGCGCGCTCATTGAGTGACAAAGAAACACTATGGTAAAAATATACGCCCTCTTTTAATTGTCGTTCAATGTACCCTCGTTCAATCAAAAGATGTAGGTGAGACAAACACTCACCAATAGCTAAGCTCATTACATCGAAAGATAATTTACG
>CBDUPS010000313.1:0-2745 GCA_965369155.1 uncultured Spongiibacteraceae bacterium | reverse complement strand
ATCAGCCGCTCGAACACTCATATGATGGATGCGGGCACGGGGTGTTAAATTATATTTTTTTAAGGCCTTTTCAGAGACGATCAACATGGCAGATGAGGCATCACAGGTTTGTGAGGCAACCGCTGCGGTGACTTTGTCACAACCAAAAATACCCTCTAGCTCAGCCATTTTCTCTAATGAGGTTTGACGTGGGGTTTCATCGGTCTCAACCCCCTCTAATGGCACTATTTCTTTGTTAAAGCGCCCTTCGGCAATAGCCGCAAGTGCACGACGATGTGATTCAAGGGCAAATTCTTCTAACTCTTTACGAGATATATTCCATTTGTCTGCAATCATTTGTGCAGAATTAAACTGTGTAGGGGGTACCGCACCATAACGGGCAACCCAACCTTTGGAGCCTGTGAATGGGTCAGAAAAACCTAATGGCTCTGCTGCTGTCATTGCAGAACTTATAGGAATTTGCGTCATGGTTTGTACGCCACCGGCTACCACAACATCCATACAACCCGACATAATCGCTTGGGCTGCAAAATGAACTGCTTGTTGTGACGATCCGCACTGTCTATCAACTGTAGTACCTGGCACCTCATCAGAAAGGCCTGCCGCCAACCAACAGGTACGGGCAATATCTCCGGCCAACGGCCCAATAGTATCAACACAACCAAAAATCACATCATCGTATTCATTGCTCGGAATACCATTTCGCTCAACAATAGCTTTTAAAACATGAGCGCCTAAATCGGCACCATGAACATGAGCCAAGCCACCTTTACGGCGACCTGTGGGGCTTCTTACTGCATCTACGATATATGCTTCCATTTTTTATCCTCTGTGAGCTTATCTATTACTCAAAAACTTAACTAAAAGTACCACCTGCACCAATGGCAGCATTATCCGCAAAAATAGCCTCTGCCACCCGAGCCTTATGAAATGCTTCATCACCCCAGGTATTGGCCAGTGCCCACGATTTTTTCATAAAAATATGTAAATCAACTTCCCAGGTGTAACCCATAGCGCCATGAACTTGCATACTATTTTTTGCTGCTAATTGAGCTGCTTCACAGGCAACAAATTTAGCATGACTGACAGCAACTTTAGCTTTATCAGACCCAGTGGCAATTTCATAGGCTGCACGGGCAACCGGTGCTTTCGCATACTCTAAGCGTACCGCGATATTAGCCATATGATGTTTTACAGCCTGAAAAGAGCCAATGGGTTTACCAAACTGTTGACGCTCCCCAGTATACTGCACCGAAATATCAATCATACGCTGAGCCAAACCTAAGGACTGTGCCGCACAAGCTAATGCTCCACCATTTAAAGCCCGCTCCCATATTCTACGGCCTTCGTCATCAGAGGCTACTAAGGTTTCGTCACTAGGACTCCATTGCACCACAAACAGTTTACGGGAAGGATCAACCGACTCATTAAACTGTAATTCTATTTGATCTCTTGGAACAGCATGCACCTCACTACCGTGCTGCAAAATTAATAAGTCTGCAATATGGGCATCTTCGGTTAATACATTTTGCTCTAAACCTACAACAACTTTGGCTTCCCCAGTTGCTATTTTAGACAACCATGTTGCTTTTAATTCTTCATTATTAATGCTGTTAAGTACCGGTGCCGCAACCAACGCGGTATGAACTAAAGGCTCAGGCAGAGCAACAAAGCCGCACTCCTGCGCAATGAGCACAAAATCTATTTCTGTCATGCCTAGGCCACCAAACTCTTCAGGAATAGTCATGCCCACTAAACCTAACTCAACCAACTGGCTCCATAGCTCATCATTACGCCCGGTTTCAGTCTCCCACGACTGGCGAATACGCTCAGGGGTGACTTCGTTCACTAAAAAATCACGGGCGGCTTCTTGAAACGCTAACTGATCTTCGCTAAAGGTAAAATCCATACTATTTTCTCTTAAGTTTTACTTATCTTTTTCAATATCTATTTATACCAATTTTTGATGATTTAATTGGCAGAATTTTTTAGCCTGTAGATACAAGGCGCAAAAAGAACTGTAGCGGAGCGTACATAAAAGTACGTGAGCAACAGGAGCTTTTTGCAACGCCATAGATACGGATAAAAAAGCTCGCCAAAAAATTATCTAGGCATACCGAGCATACGCTCTGCAATAATATTGCGCTGTATCTCGTTGGTTCCCGCATAAATAGGCCCAGACTGAGCAAACAACCAACCATCTAACCAATCACCTACACCATTAGCATCCGGTGCATGGGGTAATAATTCAGCGCGGGCACCTAAAATACTCATTGCCGTTTGATGCATTCTCCAATCAAGCTCTGACCAGAAAATTTTATTGGTTGAAGACTCTGCACCAATTTTACCGCCCTTTATTAAACGACAAGCGGTTTGATAGGTGGTTAAACAATAAGACTCTGCATCCATATAGGCTTTAACAACCGCATCGCGTACCGCAGGATCTCTGTCAGCACTGGCTTGATTTTCTTTATATAAATTAATTAGCCTACGAGCCGTTTCTTGAAAACGAGCCGGAGAACGAAGCATTAAACCCCGCTCAAAACCGGCTGTTGCCATCGCTACCTTCCAGCCTTCACCCTCTCCACCTAAACGACAGTCAACCGGTACTTTGACATTATCAAAGAAGATTTCTGCAAAACCTGGCAAGCCATCTAATTGTGGAATCGGACGTACAGTAATGCCTTCCAAATTAAGAGGCACTAAAATAAACGTTAAGCCTCTGTGACGTTCTGAATTAGGATC
>CBDUPS010000312.1:0-2745 GCA_965369155.1 uncultured Spongiibacteraceae bacterium | reverse complement strand
ACCACGGTTAACCGCATCACAACAGGCAAACTTACCCCAGGCTTTAGGTACTTTTGGATCGTACTCCCAAAGCTTTTCTCCGGTTTTTGCATCTAAGGCATATACCACGCTCCAAACACCGGTGGCATACATTACCCCATCAATAACGAGGGGCGTCGCCTCTAAACCTCGGTTACTATTGGTATCAAAGTGCCAAGCCAAGCCTAAGTCTTTTACATTGTTCTCGTTAATTTTATTCAGAGGACTAAAACGTTGCTCTTGATAGTCTCTACCATGCGCTAACCAGTTTTGTGGCTCATCATTGCTGTTAATAATTCGCTGGGCCGTTACAGGGGCGGCAAAAGAAGATTGAATACATAAAACAGAAACTAATGTACTTATCGTGATACTTTTTATTATTTTTTGAAACATAAACATATATCCATTCGTTCAACTATTTAAAAAAATTATCTGGGTATTTCGCCATCTCAGGACGATAAAAAGATTTAATACTATCAATATCTTCTTGCAGGTTTCCTGTTGGGTAAAAGACGGGGCCAAAGCCTGTCTGTTTTTTTGAGAAATCGATAAAACCTAAAATAATAGGAACATCGGCCTGAGCCGCTATATGATAAAAACCTGTTTTCCAACGATCGGTTTTTCCCCGTGTACCTTCTGGGGGAATCACAACATTTAATGCTTGTGCCCCATTAAAAAAGCCCACCATCTGGTCTACCGTATTGTTGTTTTTACTTCTATCGATAGGAATACCACCTAACCATTTTGCAGCAACACCTAATGGACCTTTAAATAGCGAATCTTTCCCCATCCAGTAGGTGGTTTCTTTTTTATAAAAAATAGCTGCCAGCATAATAATAAAATCCCAGTTGCTGGTATGAGGTGCGCCAATTAATACATACTTACTACCTTTAGCGGGTAAATCACCAACCACTGTCCAACCCGTTAGTTTTAAACCAATAGCGGATATTAACCAGCACACAGGAGCGATAACTCGATTCGTAAAAATTGTTTTTTGGTAGATGGTATATTTCATAGGTGTTAATTATAGTAGGTCATAGGTAATAAAACTCTTAATATGTCGTTTTCCGTCTAATTTGTAATGCTTTTTTTCTCAGTGCTTTTAACTCGTTTTTTTCATCTGTACTGCATTTTTCTAAAACCGTAGACCATGCAATCGCAGGCAATATCGCTATGTGTTTTTTTATCAGTTGTAGGGTTTTCTCTGGGTACACTTGCAAAGACTCTCGCAATGTCCACCCCACGGCTCGTTGCACATACCAAAACTCATGGGTGACTAATGGTTCAACTTGCTGCTTTATTAAGCTAAAACCTGGATAGCTTTTTCGTAGCCGTTGATAATAAAACAAACTCACTATTGATTGCCTTTGTAACCAAGGATTAGAGCTTTTATTCCATTGCTGCAACACTTTCTCTACCGAATCATCTGTGGCCTGTTCAAAAATGCTAGCAAAAATCTGATTCACACCAATTCTCAATTCCTTCGGCAAACCACTGTAACTGCTCCCATAAAACATCAGGCTGTGTGAACAATGCTTTTTTTATTCTAATAAGTACCGCTAATCGCACCTCTATCACTTGCGTATTTTGCCAAATAAAACGCCAAAGTTTTATTTCCCTAATCTGTGATAATGAACCAAACAAACCATCAGTAACTATTTGACGCAATGGCGGCATAGGGATATGCCATACCGTTAATTGGGTTTTGTACATATCAAAAGAAAATGGATTATTGCCTTGCAATGCTTGTAAGGTTCGCTCTATTCTTTTTAGCTCGGCTTCCATCATTATTTACGCTACTTTATAGGGTGATTTTTTGAGCACTATTCATTACAAAAGCAAAAAAAACTTACCTAGAGTAATCAACTATCAAACCTTTAAAAGCGAATATGGTCCTTTGCTAGCCGCTTTTAACCATGATACTCATTTTTTATTATTTTTAGGTTTACCCGCATCAAAACAACAAGGCTTAGCTGATTTGGCAAAACGCTTTCCTAATGCTTTACTACAACCTGTTAATTTTTATAGCAACCCAATCAATAGTACATCGCCACCTGTTTTAGAGCTTTATGGCACAGTGTTTCAACATCAGGTGTGGGCAGTATTACTGAGTATCTCAGCAGGAGATACCTGCTCGTATCAATCAATTGCCCAGCAAATAAAAAAACCCACCGCCTCTCGTGCTGTAGGTAATGCTGTTGGTGCGAATCCTATTTCTATTATTGTACCCTGCCATCGGGTTTTACCTGGCTCTAAAAAAGTGGGGCATTATCATTGGGGCAGCTCTATTAAAAAACAGCTACTAGCATTTGAAGGAGCTCTCTTTTTATAACCCTACCCCTCTTTTTATAAAGCCCTTTGCCAGTCAGACACAAAATCACTTGGTTGGTATTGAGGCAATGATTTTTGTTTTCCCTCTCGAGTACCGACATAAATAAAACCAACAATTTGTTCTGAAACACTTAACCCTAAGCCTTTTTTTACCGTTGCATCAAATGCCATAGAACCTGTACGCCAAATACCTGCAAAGCCCAATGCATGGGCTGCTAACAATATATTTTGTACCGCAGCGCCAACACTCAATAATTGTTCAACCTCTGGTACTTTGGGGTTCTCTTGAATGTCTGCTATCGCTACAATAATTAACGGTGCCCTTAGGGGCTTTTGTTTAATTTTATTTTTATCACTCTCAGTTAAGTCTTCTGATTTTTTTTCAGATGCCTGTAC
>CBDUPS010000311.1:0-2754 GCA_965369155.1 uncultured Spongiibacteraceae bacterium | reverse complement strand
GGCAGCTCCGGTGTATTGCAAAATATCGAGGGCTTGTTGGGTTGAGGTGATATCCCCATTAGCAATAACCGGGATGTCGATGGCTTGTGCTATTTGTTTGATGGTGTCGTATTCAGCGTGGCCGTTAAAGCGGCAGGCCTTAGTGCGACCATGGACGGTAAGCATTTTTATGCCCGCTTTTGCGGCTATTTCTGCCACCCGAACACCATTACGATTTTGCCTGTCCCAACCGGTACGAATTTTTAAGGTAACCGGCTTACTGGTCGCAGCGACAACAGACTCTAAAATACGGCCAACCAACGCTTCGTCTTTTAACAAAGCGGAGCCGGCGGCTTTTTTAAAGACCTTTTTAGCCGGACAGCCCATATTAATATAAATGATATCAGCGCCCAATTGTTCAGCATAAACAGCAGCATCTGCCAACGATTGGGGGTCACCACCGGCGATTTGTACGGAGAAGGGGCCATGACTGCTAGGGTGTAAACGTAAGATCGACTTTTGTGTGTTGCGTAATTTGGGGTTGCTACTAATCATTTCGGTTGTCGCAAGACCAGCACCAAGGGACAAGCATAGGTGCCGAAAAGGTAAATCGGTGGTACCAGCCATAGGAGCCAAAAAAACGGGGCTGCTAATGGTGTGTTTGCCAAGAGTAATTACGGAGTGCATGTAAAGTCGCTGCTAACTTGGAGTCATTTCTTCAGGGGGTAGCTATCATACCCTTATCCGAGAAGAGGATAAAGATATGATCTGCATTTTATCAATACTTATTTATGAAGAAGGTAGTAGCTTCAGCATGGAGCGTAGTGCTTTTTTACCGGGGTCTTTAATGGCAAAAGCTACATGCACATTTTGCTTGGGAGGCATTAATTTTTTATCGGCATCTTGGTGTAAATATTGATTTGCCGTTAGGGTGCGCCTTGAAATAATCGTACCTAAGTCATCGGTAAAAGTAATCTCTACTTTGGGGTAGGCCTGAGGAAAAGGGGCCTTATTATTAAGCAGAGTCTCTATTAATAACGTATCGTTGTAGTCAGGGTGCTGTCTTACAATTAAATTAGAGTGGCTGATTTTAGAGAAATCTTTTTGGGCTGGTAGGGTACAGCCCAGCACATTACAAACGCTCTGATAAATAGGGCGTGTATCAGGGGCATGTACAAGGCGTTCATGGTTAAACCAGAGAATTTGCCCTGCTAATAAGAGCAATAGTAATACGCTAATAAATAAGTAAGCCGCAACAGAAGGGCCTTTTGTGGTTTTTACCCGGCGAACCTCTAGTTTAGGTGCCGCGGCAGCAGTTTTTTTGCTAGGTACGGGGGGCGCTTTAGGAGGCTTCTCGCTACTCTTTTTATCAAAAATATTAGTAGAGGCGTTTTTAGTGGCTGTGTTGGTTGTTGGTTGTTTTTTTGCTTGTTCTACCTTGCTAATTGCCGCTTTTGATAATAACAATCCCGGATCAGCTTTACCCGTGTTATCAATGGTGGCTTTATTAAGGTCTTTGGCATCAGCTTGGGCTTTTCGCTCTTCCTCTTCTTCTTCTTCAAGTAATGCATCAGCCCACGACTCATCAGAACCACCGGGCTCATCATCGTCATCATCAAAACTTTCATCAGAGCCGGTAGACAAAAACGCATCGCTAAACACTATGTTGTCATCACCTTCCTCATTGTCGTAATCAACAAGAGAGTCGGCACCATCTTTAAATGAATGGCGCATGGTGCTTGAAGGGTCAACTACAATCTCTTCGTCGTCGTCTTCTATTGGGTAGTCTTCAAAACGAAACTTTAGGGCGGGGTCTACATCGCCATCATTAAGCTCTTCTTCTTCGGTTTCATCTAAAAGGGCGTCTATCTCTCTGGTGTCCATGCCGTCATCATGGTCATCATCGATCATCCAGTTGTCATTCGCATCAAAAACGTCATTACAGTCAGGGCAGCGCACTACGCCACCTGCAATTTTCAGTTGCTTTTTATCTACCTCAAAAGTAAAAGAACATTTTGGGCAACGAGCCGTTGAACTCATGGGAGACTCTCCGTGCGATGCAGCTATTTATTGTTATATTTTTTATAGTGTCTCAAGTTAAACGAAAAATCGTTATAAGACAAATACTTCACTCATAAAATTGGTTTTTTTTGCGGTGATACGCAACCAACCTTCTTGTTCTGTTATATCGGTGATATTAAAAAGTGTACTGTAAGCCTCAAGTATAGACTCTTGTTGCTCCACCAAGATACCTGAAAGCGCAATAATTCCACCGGGATTCAATAGACCGTGAAAGTGGTGCGCCAAGGAGATGAGCGGTGCCGCAAGAATGTTGGCGACAATAATATCTGCTGTTAGCGTAGCGGGGCATAATTTAGGGGTAAATAATTGGTAGGTGCTTGATTGAATGTTGTTACGGTTTGCATTTTGCTCTGTGGCAATTAAAGCTTGGGGGTCGTTATCAATAGCGGTTAAATATTTGGCACCAAGTAACAAGGCTGCAACTCCTAAAATACCTGACCCACAACCATAATCGATAATGGTTTTATGATTTAAGTCTAAAGAGTCGAGCCAGTGTAAACAAAGGGCGGTAGTGGGGTGAGTGCCGGTACCAAAGGCCAAGCCTGGGTCAAGAATCAGATTAATAGCATCCTCTTGCGGTGGAGTGATCCAGCCGGGTACCACCCAAAGGCGTTTACCAAAGGCAATAGGGTGGTAGTCATTCATCCACTCTCGCTCCCAGTCTTTGTCCTCAAGTGGCTCAAGCTTATATTT
>CBDUPS010000310.1:0-2766 GCA_965369155.1 uncultured Spongiibacteraceae bacterium | reverse complement strand
CTAAAATAAATAATGACTGCCAGTAAAGTACCCACATGAGCGGCCACATCAAAACTAAGCCCCTGATCAGGCCAGTCTAAAAGTAGCGAAGGTAAAAGTAAGTGAGCGGAGCTAGAAATGGGAAGGAATTCAGTGATCCCCTGAATAAGCGCTAAAACAATAATATGAAAAAGGCTCATAAGTGCCCTTTAAAATACACACTACAATTAACGTTAGCCATTATATTATTTTTATTGCTTTGCATTAGCATGATTTTTTCCACGCAACTTTGTTACGTAAGTAAGTGGGTATGGCTAAAGAAGCGTCTCGCATTCTATTAGCAGCATCAGGCTCAAGGCATAACTGTAGTGCTAATTGTGCTACTTCTTTTGCTTGCGGCTGCAGATGTTTTTTTTCTAACCATTGCCCCTGTTGTGGCAAAAGTATTTTGTCTGCATAACATTGACCACTACCAACAAAAAAAGTTCTGCTTTTATCAACAAATTGAGTCTCTGGTAACAAAACATTCTCCGGGGGAGACACCTGCTCTTCACCTACCAGCAGCAATTGCTTATTAACCCAATGATAAACACCCCAATACACCTCACTCATACGCGCATCTAAAATAGGCACAATATAACTATTATCGCCTAATGTTTGTTCTAGCGCAGCACGATAGGCTAATGCTTGTAATGTCGATATCGGTATCACCGGAATATTCCAACCAAAAGCTAAACCCTGCACAGCCCCTGCCGCTACCCTAAGGCCGGTAAAAGACCCGGGGCCACAACCAAAGGCAATAGCGGTTAATTCATTACCCAGCAATTTATGTTCGGCTAATAGTTGATCAATCATAGGTAGTAAATATTTAGTATGCCCTCTTGGGGTCATCTCAACCTTATCAAACAGAGCACCGTTAATAGAGAGTGCTATAGAACAAATATCAGTTGATGTTTCTATCGCTAAAATACAAGGCTTCATGCTTAGACCACTGGATAAAATAATAAGTATGGCAGTTTATCATTGCTTGTTAATCATCCTCTACGGAAAACAACCGTTTATTGCCATAAAAAAACCCCGCCAAGGTATCTTGACGGGGTTTTATACAATCGAGACAACTAAAATTTATTTTTTAGCTGGACGACCTCTTTTTCCACCTTTAGCTGCTGCCTTTTTAGGAGCGGCTGCTTTTTTAGGGGCTGCTTTCTTTTTAGCAACCTTTTTAGCTGCTGCTTTTTTAGGAGCTGCTGCTTTTTTAGTTGCTACTTTCTTTTTAGCTGCTGCTTTTTTAGCTGGTGCTGGCGTTGCTTCTCCAGAATTCGCTTTAGGCAACTTTTTCTCTGCTTTTTTTACTTTTTGTGCTTCTGCTTTTGCCAACTGCTTAAGTTTTGCCGCAGCTGAACGCTCTACCTTACGTACTTTGCTCTTGTTTTGAGCATTACGCTTTTTACACCATGATGTTTGGAAGCTTGCAACGGCTTTGGCTAAATCTGCTTGAGCTTTTGCTTCAAGTTTCGCTACGGTTTCGGCAACTTGGCCTTCAGCAGCAGCCTGTGCTGCTTTAACTCGTGCTGCAGAATCTTCTTGTAACAAGTTAAATTTAGCTAAAACCATTTGTTCACGAAGTGCTTTAATTCGTGCGGCAATTTTCCCTGCGGCATTACGAGCGCGAACAGAAGCATTCTTGTCCGCTTTTTTACCAGAGTCTTTCGCTTTTTTACTGGCGGCTGAGGATTTTTTGCGGGCCGCATCTAAATCTTTTGTTAAACCCGCAATTTGCTGGCGTAACTTTTCAACAGATGCTTTTGCTTTGTCTAGTGAGGTAACTGCATTGCTTTTTGCAGCGGCTTTTTTTGTTGTTTTTTTCGTGGCTTTCGCCATAGTGAAATCTCCTGTTTAACCAATGGTTGGAGCAATAACTTCATACTCATTTATTATTCTATAAAAAATCTAAGAAGTTTCCATATTTTATTTAACAAAATGCCTCTTTTTTGATGAAAAATGAAAAATAATTGCCTTTTAGTTCAAAATTTATCGTTTATTGCATCATCAATTAAAAATTTCATCATTTTTATGTGTGAGTCACTATCATTTAAACAAGAAATAACATTCATTTTTTCGCCGTTAGCATCTAAAAATATTTTTCTATTCTCTATATTTATTTCCTCAATAGTCTCTAAGCAATCAACGCTAAATGAGGGGCAAATAACATCAATATTTTTTATGTTTTTATTGGGTAATTCAGCAATAACAACTGAAGTATCTGGTGAAAGCCACTCTGCTTTTCCAAATCGAGATTGATAACTTACCGACCATTGCTCTTTTGTTAAGTTTAATGATTTTGCTACAGCCTCTGCTGTTGCCTCGCAATGTTTTTGATAAGGGTCTGACTTTACTGTGACATTACGTTTGGGAATGCCATGAAAAGAAAATAAAAGGTATTCACCACGACCATTTTTTTGCCATTGCGCTTTAACACTATCTTTTAATGCCTCAATAAATACCGGCGCATTGTAATAAAACGGAATAAGCTGAAACCTCACATCATTATGTTGTTGTTTAACCCTATTAAGCTGATCTTCTACCGCGGCGGTTGTGGTTAATGAATATTGTGGAAATAAAGGTAAAACAATTATCTTGCTACAACCTTTTTGCTTTAAATCAGCAACTGCATCAGCAATAGATGGATCCCCATAAGTCATACCTAATGTCACACAGTAGTTTTCTCCCGACTCGTTATACGCTGTTTGTAATTTTTTTACTTGTGACTGAGAGAAAACCCGTAAT
>CBDUPS010000309.1:0-2766 GCA_965369155.1 uncultured Spongiibacteraceae bacterium | reverse complement strand
GTTCCAATATACTGTTTGGCTAAATTTGCCGGGCTATCATCAGGGCGACCTGCTTGCTCTTCAATATCCCCCATCATGGCTCGCTCAAACTCTAAAACTCGTTTGGCTACCGTCCAGCCTTTATCAATCTCACCAATAACATTTTTTACCGGTACTCGAACATCATCAAAGAATGTTTGGCAGAAATGTCGATCACCGTTGGTAAGTTCAATCGTTTTCGTTGATACGCCCTCAGTTTGCATATCAAAAACCACAAACGTAATTCCATTTCTTTTTGGCGCATCGGGATTACTACGCACTAAACAATAAATATAATCTGACTCATCAGCATAATATGTCCAAATTTTAGAGCCATTAATAATAAACTCATCACCATCTCTTACTGCTTTTGTTTTTAATCCGGCTAAATCAGAACCCGCACCTGGCTCGCTATAGCCCTGACACCAACGGATTTCACCACGGGCGATCGGTGGTAGAAACTCTTGTTTCTGCGCTTCTGTACCAAACTCTAGAATCACAGGGCCAACCATCCAAACACCTAAGTTAACCTGTGCAGGGCGACAACCCAAACGCTTCATCTCTTCTTTTAATATGGTGTGCTCTTCATGAGTTAAGCCCGCACCGCCATACTCTTTAGGCCAGTCAGGACAAAACCATTTTTTGTCCCGTACTCGTTCAAACCATAGTTTTTGATCTTCAGAAAGGAACTTTATATTTCGGCTACCCCACACCTGTTGCCCCATATCAGTAATAGGTGTACGCATAGACTCAGGGCAATTCTCTTCAAGCCATTGCCTTGTTTCTTTTCTAAACTGCTCGACATCACTCAAAACTAAGTCTCCAATATAATTACTATAGATATATGCTACAAACGGCGGCTATTGTCTTAGAAATAGGGTATTCAAGGCAAGTAAAAACCCTACTTACACATTAATTAATTTTTCACTTACCTGCCAAAGTTTCTGTGCTTGCTCTTCGTTTTCAGCCCAAGGTTTGGTTTGAGTTACTTTTTTATTATAAAAGTAATCCCCTGAGCGCCCTGCGACTTGCTCGGCTGTTGCTAAATAAATGCTACTACTGGCACCTTGTAGTGGCGTTCTAAAGAAAGGCTTAAGTAGTAAATGAAGTACTTTACCTGCCCATCCATTTTGCGCCCCCAATGCGGTGCTTACCGCGCCTGGATGTAACGCATAGACATGCACATGTGTCTTACCTTGCTCAGTGAGTCTTCTGGTAAGTTCACGGGTCATAAAAATATTAGCTAACTTAGAGTGGCCATAGGCTTTCAGCGTTGAAAACCCCTCCGTCCAACTCAGGTCATTAAATCGAATCATTTTATAAAAACTATGAGCCGCGGAAGATACCGTAATAATACGACTTTCTTGTTGAGCCTCAAGAATAGGTAAAAGTTTAGTGGTTAATAAAAAGTGCGCCAAATGATTAACGCCAAACATCGCCTCGTGACCCTGTTGGGTTAAAATACGCTTGGTATTAACAACCCCCGCATTATTAATTAAAACACTAAAGGGCTGCTGTAATTCGATAAGCTGATCTGCTGCCGCTTTTACGCTGTTTAAGTCCATCATATCCATCATGATCAAGTTAATATGGCTATTACCTGTTTCAGAGATGATTTGATTAACAACCTGTTGCGCTTTGTCTTTATTGCGAACTAACAGATATAAATAGGCACCCTGTTTGGCAAGCTCGGTTACTGTTGCCAAACCAATACCGCTAGTAGCTCCGGTAACCACAACATGTTGTTTATCTATATTCCAGCTCACGCTACAGTACCGCTACTAGCATTTGTACAAGCATCACAATTAATGCCACTTCAGCAATCATAAAACTAATAGAACGTAATGGCTGAATCTGTTTTAAATAGCAAAGGGTAAAAAGTACTCGCCCAATGGTAAAAACAATAAGTGCTATTTTTGCGGTTAACAGACTTGGGTTACACAATAAATAAAGAGGTAAGATAGCTAAAAAAGGTACGGTACTTTCTAAATGATTACGATGTGCTCTTAAACCTCGATCAACTTCTACGTGCTCCGCTGTTTTTATTTCGCTCTCATCCATTTGTGAAAAGCTTTTTGCATCTTCAGGGTTAAGGTAATGTTTATGCTTCATTCTTAGCCAACCGGTGTAATGCCCTAAAACAGCCATGGTGATAATAAGCACAGCCACACAAATAACAGCAATCGTTAATAACTCTGGATTAATACCTAGCAAATTACTCATTATGACATCCCCCCTTAAAGGTGTGTTTTAACATTAGCGACAACGAAAACGTTCAGTCGTTTTATAATCAAGACGCGTTCCACCGTTGTTGATTGACCGCCCTGTCAGCAACCCAACAACACCTGCATAAGCATCCACTTCGGCTTTATCTTCTTGTTTTATTGCCCCTTGATATTTTGTATTACGGCTAATACGGACAACTCTTTTGCCCTGATTTGAGCAGAAGGTACGGGCATATTGCTGAGCCACATTGCGGGATTCTTGTTGTGTTGCCCCCAAACCATAAGCATCGGCAAGGCCATTCTCCCTCGGCGTTACAGAGCCTAACTCATCAGGTAAATAATTTGCTGTACCACAAGAAGATAATCCAAAAGTGGCAAACAGAATAATAAAAACTTTTTTCATTTTCTTTTCTTATTATTGTCAAAAGGTTCATTTCATAAGTTGTTATTATACTGCACGTTTAACAGCAACTGTTTAATAAATAGGTAATTATGACATGTTTTTAATCTAATTATCAATTAA
>CBDUPS010000308.1:0-2778 GCA_965369155.1 uncultured Spongiibacteraceae bacterium | reverse complement strand
TGTTAGATGGTGATGGTATTAATCTCGACTTTAGTAATATACAAGGTATTGATGTGGTAAATATGGGTGATGGAGTATCTACAGCTAACACACTAACGCTCACTTTAAATGATGTATTAACCACAACCGATAACAGCAGTTTATCGGTATTAGGCGATACTGCAGATACGGTTAATTTAGCCTCAGCCGATAACTGGGCTGCACAAGGTAGCCAAATAATTAATGGCACAACCTTTGATGCCTACGACTCAGGTAGCGCGAGTTTATTAATAGAGCAGGGCATTACCGTACAAGTAGTGTAGGCTCTAACCCGCTTGTCCTGAGCTTTGTCGAAGGGTGGTATTAGGGATGTGCAGTTCTTCGATAAACTCAGGATTCAGAACTCAGGATGTACGGTGATTGGTAGAGTATTTTACCCGTTCACTCTGAGCCCCGTCGAAAAGTAGTGATGTTTATCTTCGCTTCGCGAAGGCTCAGGATGAGCGGAGCGCTTTGGAAGACGTAAAGAATACCGTTCGCCCTGAGCCTTCGCGAAGCGAAGAGTCGAAGGGTTAAAAGAAGTGCAAATAAACCCTTTCAATAAGCAATAAAACAAGCAAAGCAAAAAATCCTGCCACTAAATCATCAACCATAATACCCACGCCACCGGATACTTTTTTATCTAGCCAGCCAATAGGCCACGGTTTTATCACATCAAAAAAACGAAAAAGTACAAAGCCTGCAATTAACCAAAACCAACCCGCAGGAGCTAGCATCATGGTTAACCAAAAACCAACAAATTCATCCCAAACAATACCGCCGTGGTCGTGCACGCCTAAATCTTTGGCTGTTTTGCCACATAAATAAAAACCCATAACGGTTGTTATGAGTAACATGGCTGCATAAGCCCAAGTATTAGGTAGTAGATGAACCCACAACAAATAAAATGGAATCGCCGCTACGGTGCCTGCGGTACCCGGCGCTTTAGGTGCAAGGCCACTACCAAAACCAAAAGCCAAAAGATGAACAGGTTTTTTTAATAATTCGATAAAAGTAGGCGTAGGAGTTACTGCCATATTTTGCTGCCTTAGTTAAATAAAAAGCCAACGTTGGTTGGCCTTTTACATATTTATTTTATTAAGCGAATAGCGAAGGGCACGGTAAACGCATTACCTTTTTGGGCAGCCATAATACCCATAATGCAAAACACTAAATGGCAAATACCAATAACCGGAAACAACAGCAAACCAATAAACACAAAACTTAAAATAACTCCGGCGAAATAACCAATAGCCGCAGTAATCGACCAATTTAATGCTTCTTTTGTGTGCTCTAATAAATAGGCATTATCTTTTTTTACCAAATAAAAAATAAGGCTAGGAATAAAACCAAAAAACAATGTTCCAAGCCATAACAGTAAACCCATGTTTTTATCATCTTGAGAAACATCTTGTATCACTTCTTCGATTATCTCTTGTGTGTTTTTATCATTCATCATAAATTCCTTTTAAATAAGGTGGTAATTTATATTTTTTACTACAGCTACATTAACTATAGCATTTTTAAAAGTGTTGATAGCCTTTGTTACTCACATCTAGTTTTTTATCGCTTTGCCATACAACTATATTTTTTTCTTTCGTTATTTCACCAATCACCGTAACCGCATAACCTTGTTGCTGTAAGTTCTCTGCCTGTAATTTTGGCAGTGTAAAAAGTAGACGATAATCATCACCACCACTTAAGGCATACTGCACACTTTTATCGAAGTCAAAAACAGTAAGCAGTGCTTTTGCTATGGGGAGTTTCTCACAATAAATAACCGCTCCCACATTGCTTGCATTACAAATATGCTGCAAGTCTTGCAGCAAACCATCGGATACATCCATCGCACTATGTGCCACCCCAAGTAATGCCTGTGATAAAGCAAAGTCTATCTCTGGGGTATAAAAGCGTTTGATGAGATACTCGGTATCGTCTGTAGACGGAATAGCGTCAATAAGGCAAGCAAGCCCCCCTGCCCCATCACCCAAGGTTCCCGAAACCGCAATTACATCTCCAACTTTTGCTCCACTGCGATACAAGCCCTGACCCTTAGGTACTAAACCTTCAGCATGAATGGTAATGGTTAATGGCCCTTTGGTGGTATCGCCGCCAATTAACGGAATATCTCCCGCCGCTTTTGCTTGGGTGTGTAACCCTTGGCTAAATTTCTCAATCCATTTAGCATCTAAACTAGGCAGTGTTAGTGCTAAAGAGTACCAACAAGGTGTTGCTCCCATAGCAGCTAAATCGGATAAGTTTACGGCTAAGACTCTTATGCCTAAGGCTTCTGGGGGAATGTCACAGGGAAAGTGCACACCCTCTATTAGTGTATCTATCACCGATACAAGTTGCTGCCCTTGGGGAATCGATAGCACGGCACCATCATCGCCAATACCTTTAACAACACACGGAGTATCACCATCTGAGCCGTTAGCATTTAACGTAACGCCTAACGGTTGAAAGTATTTTTTTATAAGGTCAAATTCAGACAAGGGAGGTGTCGCCATCACAAGGCCATTAACGCTGGGCGTTTTTTTCAACTTTTCGTGTATTTAACGCCACCAGATCAAGAATACCGTTAATGTATTTATGGCTATCAGTGGCACCAAAAGATTTAGCCAAGGCTACCCCTTCATTAATCACCACTTTATAGGGCACATCAATACGAAACATAAGCTCATACGTTGATAGGCGCAATAAAGCCAACTCAACTTTATCTAACGATTCTTTTTTTCGATCTAAAAGACTCTCAAAGGC
>CBDUPS010000307.1:0-2790 GCA_965369155.1 uncultured Spongiibacteraceae bacterium | reverse complement strand
CCCAAAAGGTATGCATATTATCTGCAATATTGGTATGAGAACGCCGTAGTTGTCGTTCCGTTTTTTTATTGGCTGGGGAGGGTACATCAAAAGCGTTAACAGAAAAGCCCTGTTTTATTGCTTCTTTAACACAACTTTGGCCGAGTCGACCAAAGGCACCAGTAATTGTTATTCTCATAAAAACTCTTTTATGGTTTAAATTAAATGTTGTGATTATTTTATCATTAATTTAAACAGCAAAACAAAAAACGACAAGTTATGACGCTTAATAAGTGGATAATAATTCCCGTAAGCAGAGAACGATAAATAACACAGTACAGGTATTGACATAAACACCATGCACTGGTTATATATACAGTAACTGATGAGTCACCCAAACATTTAAACAAAAGGTAATAGTTATGGATACGAATAAGCAAAAAGCCCTTGATGCGGCATTAAGTCAAATTGAGCGTCAGTTTGGTAAAGGCACTGTAATGAAAATGGGCGACAGAGCAATAGAAGCGTTTCCCTCTATCTCTACAGGCTCTTTAGCACTTGATGTGGCTTTAGGCATTGGTGGTCTTCCCAAAGGCCGCATTGTTGAAATCTACGGGCCAGAATCATCAGGTAAAACAACACTAACATTATCGGTGATTGCACAGTGTCAAAAAATGGGCGGAACAGCAGCATTTATAGATGCAGAACATGCCCTTGATCCTGTTTATGCCGAAAAGCTAGGTGTTAATGTGGATAATCTTATTCTTTCTCAGCCGGATACAGGGGAGCAGGCCCTTGAGGTTAGCGACATGTTGGTTCGTTCAGGAGCGGTTGATATTCTCGTTGTTGACTCTGTAGCAGCCCTAACGCCTAGAGCAGAAATCGAAGGGGATATGGGTGATCACCACGTAGGCTTGCAGGCGCGATTAATGTCTCAAGCACTACGTAAAATTACCGGTAATGTGAAGCGCTCAAACTGTTTAGTGATTTTTATTAACCAAATCCGTATGAAAATTGGTGTGATGTTTGGTAGCCCCGAAACCACTACTGGGGGTAATGCACTTAAATTTTACTCATCGGTTCGCCTAGATATTCGTCGCACAGGCTCGGTGAAGCAGGGAGACGAAGTGGTGGGCAACGAAACCCGAGTAAAAGTGGTTAAAAACAAAGTAGCACCACCGTTTAAACAAGCGGAGTTTGAAATTTTATATGGTATTGGTATTAACCATATTGGTGAAATTATTGACCTTGGGGTAAAACAAGGCTTTATTGAGAAAGCGGGTTCTTGGTATAGCTATAAAGGTGAAAAAATTGGTCAAGGCAAAGCGAATGCAGGGGTTTATTTAAGTGAGCGCCCCGAAATGGCGAAAGAAATAGAAACCATGCTGCGAGAAAAATTGCTGGATACCGTATCAGTAAAAGCTGATGCAAATGCGGATGTAGATACTGAAGAGTTATAATGTTGCAGCAAGAGCACAGCGCTATAGAGGCAAAGGTAAGTGATTTATCGCAGGAGACGGATAAAAAACTTACCAATGCTATTCGCTTATCGGCGATGAATCTTCTTTCTCGCCGTGAGCATTCTCAATATGAGTTACTAACAAAGTTAGACAAACGCTACCCTGAAGAAACTGAGCTTATCCAAGCGGTATTACAAAAGCTGATTCAACAAGGGCTACAATCAGACCAGCGTTTTTGTGAGGCTTATACTCGCAGTAGTATCGCTAAATATCATGGGCCAAACCGGCTGCGACAAAACTTAAAAGTAAAAGGCTTAGGCGAAGAGCTTATTGAAGGTGTTCTGCAGAGTGCTGAAATTGATTGGTTTGAACTTGCCAAAGCGCTACGAATAAAAAAGTATGGTAATGAGCTCACCTGCGATATTAAAGAAAAAGCAAAGCAACAGCGCTTTATGCAGTACCGAGGCTTTAGTTTTGAGCAGATTCGTTATGCAATGAAAAACGACACTTAAAACTCTTAGGCCAATATTCTCTTTTTTATCACTATTTAAAATTAACGAATAAACTTATTTTTACCCGCCCTTTAAAACAATCAAATATCATTTATAAAATAAAAAAATAAGGCTACGCAGGCTAGCTAATAATTTTTTGTAGATGTTACTTATTTACTGCTATTGTATGAGTTATAAAGATAATAAATAAACAGTAAGGAGTAGCACATGCTACGTTTTTTTTGTGGGTTGTTGGCATTAACCAGTATGTTTTTAGCCGGTTGTGCCACTGATGCTGCCCAGCAAAAACAGAATGATCGTATTTTGGCGCAACAAGAAACTATGGATGGTAGTGCGTGTTTTAAAGTAAAAGATGTTGATAGCTGGCGAGTATTAAATGAACACTTTTTAATTGTTTATGCCCCAACAATTAATCGACCGTGGTTAGTTCAGTTGGCTCAACGTTGTGGTAATTTGCGCTCGGGCTCTATCGTGGCCTTTTCAGGAACGCTCCATGAGCGTCAGGTATGTGCTAAAGAGACTGAGCTTTTATTGGGTAATGTAGGCTGTAGTATCAGCGCTATTTACCCAATGACAAAGCAGCAAAGCATCGATTTAATTGAAAAAAATAACAAGGCCAGAGAAGAGCGCGAGGCAAAGCTAAAAAATGGATAATGTTTTAATTATCCATTGATAGTAATGAGCTGAACTCTCCAGTCTCGCTATCAAAGGCTTCAAGGTCAGCAGACTCTAAATTAAAATACCAACCATGTAGCTTTAGCTCACCTTTACTGGTGGCTTCTTGTACCCAAGGGTAAGTCATTAGATTTTTTAGCGAAGTGATGACCGCCTTTTTAGTG
>CBDUPS010000306.1:0-2792 GCA_965369155.1 uncultured Spongiibacteraceae bacterium | reverse complement strand
TGGTTGTTTCGGATCACGCGGATTTGTTGTCCCAAGCTGATGTTCCATTGCGGATTCCAGAAGGCATCCCCGAATGGCTCTCTCCGTTGGTGGCCATTATCCCCGGTCAGATGATGGCTTTACAACTCACGCTGGCAAAGGGATTAGATCCAGATCAACCGGTAGGGTTAACTAAAGTTACAGAAACAAAGCTACAAGAAGTAAAAAAATAGCCGCTTATGCGGCTATTTTTTTATCTTTATTTTAAGCCTAGCCTTACCTCTTTACCTATTAAGCTTATGTTGTAACCACCTTTTATTTTTTAACGCTTATATCTTATTTACGCTTTTTTACGCCCTATTTTAGCCTTGACTCACAGGCTTTTATCTTAATACGGTAGTTTTTAGGCCATTTGACTCTTCAATAATTGGGGTGCGCACAGAGCGAACACCACCGTTTAATAGCCACAAGAGCCATTGTTGGTATCTTTACCGGCAAAACTGCCTTTAGTACGCTATTAGACTATTTATTATTGCAAAAGTGTGATGTGTTATTTCCCTTATGCCGCCTTTTTACGCTAGAATCTAGCAGCTACACTTATAATGATAATAATATAAAAAGAAGTACCCCTATGACTGCCAATATTTTTAGCCTAAATGGCCTAACTCGCCGTTTATTGCGTGACAATTTAATTACCGAAGCCCAGGCACATTCAGCTAGCGAAAGCGGCCAATCCGTTGCAGCTTATTTAATTGACAAAGGTATTGTAGAAAGCAAGACCATTGCTATGGCGGCATCTGAAGAATTTGGCACGCCTCTGTTTGATTTAAAAGCCATTGATATTAATACCCTACCTAAAGATGCCTTAAAGGTAGATATTATTCAAAAGCACAATATATTGCCGCTTTACAAACGGGGTAATCGTTTATTTGTTGCCTTAACCGACCCCACCAAACAAAAAGCCTTAGATGAAGCCACCTTTGCCTCGGGCTTAAGTTGCGATGCGGTATTAGCCGACCACAGCAGCCTGCAAGAGGCTATTGCTGCCTTTATTGACATATTAGATAAAGCCGATAGTGGCGGCCTAGGGGATTTTGACGACGATTTAGACAACCTAGAATTAGAAGGAGGCGACCCGAGCAAAGCCGAAGGAGGCGAAGAAGAAGGAGACGAAACCCCTATTGTACGCTTTGTTAACAAAATGCTATTAGATGCCATTAAAGGCGGTGCCTCGGATATTCACTTTGAACCTTACGAAAAAAGCTATCGGGTACGCTTTAGAACCGACGGCGTATTATTTGAAAAAGCCAACCCACCAGTACAATTAGGTAGCCGTATTGCCGCCCGCTTAAAGGTTATGTCGCAAATGGATATTTCCGAGCGCCGTAAGCCCCAAGATGGCCGGGTAAAAATGAAAATCTCTAAAAATAAAGCTATCGACTTTAGGGTAAACACCCTGCCCTGTTTATTTGGAGAAAAAGTAGTACTGCGTATTCTTGATCCTACCAGTGCACAAATGGGTATTGAGAGCTTAGGTTACGAAGATAACCAACGTAAAATGTTTGAAGATACCTTGGTTATGCCACAGGGTATGATTTTGGTAACCGGCCCTACCGGCTCCGGTAAAACCGTATCGCTTTATACGGGCCTTAATTTACTTAACCAGCCAGAGCGTAATATCTCTACCGCCGAAGACCCGGT
The DNA here is from genome assembly GCA_965369155.1 of uncultured Spongiibacteraceae bacterium. GTDB lineage: Bacteria > Pseudomonadota > Gammaproteobacteria > Pseudomonadales > CBDUPS01 > CBDUPS01. The sequence goes on along the minus strand of CBDUPS010000306.1, from coordinate 1,112 downwards.
TGAGATTAACCTTGAGGGGATTAATCAGTGCCATGTAAACCCTAAAGTGGGTTTAAGCTTTGCCGACGCTTTGCGCTCATTTTTACGCCAAGATCCTGATGTGATTATGGTGGGGGAGATTCGAGATTTAGAAACGGCCGAAATCGCTATTAAAGCTGCACAAACCGGCCACATGGTATTATCTACCCTACACACTAACAGCGCCGCAGAAACCATTACTCGTTTACTGAATATGGGCGTGCCCTCCTTTAACTTGGCCACCTCCCTTAACCTTATTATTGCCCAGCGCTTGGCGCGACGCTTATGTAAGCACTGTGCTACACCCTTGGAAATTCCCCACGAAGCGTTACTAGAGCAAGGCTTTAGAGAAGATGAATTTGAAGAGATGGAGCTAAAGCAACCGGTAGGCTGTAATAAATGTAATGATGGCTATAAAGGCCGTGTAGGTATTTATGAGGTAGTGCGTATGACACCAGAACTATCTGAAATTATTATGGAAGGCGGTAACTCTATTGAACTAGATAAAATGATGCGCAAACAAGGCTTTAATGATTTGCGCCGCTCGGCACTTAATAAAGCCAAATGGGGACAAACCTCACTGGCAGAAGTGGCACGGGTAACAAAAGACTAAAATAACCGCGGCTTAGGTTGGTATAACTGCCCTAATGCCGCTATGCTACAAAGTAGCGACGCAGCATCTATAAAAAAACAAAGAATTAATAAAACAATAAAAGCTAAGACACACCACAAATAACAACAATAAAGATACGCGTTAAATCAAGGACTTATTGCAATGGCAACAAAAACCGCTTCTCGAAAAGGCCCTAAAAAGCCCTCGACCTTTACTTATAAAGGTATCGATCGTAATGGTAGAAAGGTATCGGGGGAAATACATGCCGATAACCAATTAACCGTTAAAAGCCAACTGCTAAAGCAGGGTATTCGGGTTAAAAGTATTAACAAACAAATTACCTTGTTTGAAAGTAAAAAAGCTATTAAACCTGCAGATATTGCTGTTTTTACCCGCCAATTAGCCACTATGCTAAAAGCCGGTGTGCCCTTGGTGCAATCTTTTGATATTGTTGCCGATGGCTTAGATAACCCGTCAATGC
>CBDUPS010000305.1:0-2799 GCA_965369155.1 uncultured Spongiibacteraceae bacterium | reverse complement strand
GGCAAATCGCCCTTTAGTTATTTTATGGTTGGTTATTGATACCGCAAGCGGCCAACGCTTATTAGATGCCACCTTAGACCACGAACTCTATCAAGCGATAAACGATGCGGCCTATCGCCGTGGCATACCTATTATTTTGCCGCAATTAAGTTTAAGCACCGTGGTGCCCTTTGAGGCGATAAGCCGTGGTGATGAGCAAGCAATTCGCCAAGCCTCTACTGGTTATAATGCCGATTATATTATTGCAGGAGGCGCCAGTATTACCTCGCAACAGCGTTGGTTAGGCCGTTGGTTTGAGTTTTATCAAGGCAATACTAACCAATCATTGATTGATACCTTTGAGCCAAAACTAGCCATTAACAATTTAATCGACAAAGTGGCAGATCAACTATCGGCACAGTTTTCTATTTGGCCTGGGCAATTTAATGAAGAAGGCTTATTTATTAAGGTATCGGGCATTGATACCTTTGCCCAGTACCATCAGCTAGAGAGCTATCTTGATAACTTAAAAGTCACCAGTAATGTCAAAATAGTGGCGGTTAATGGAGGAGAGGTTACGATATTACTTAATTTAATTACCGATCAATTGCAGTTTTTTGATGTGCTAAAACTGGATAATTTATTACAGTTACAGGCTCAAGCTAAAAGTCAGCCTATTATCCGTTTAGGGGCGCAAGAGTCAGAGCTGCAAACAATGGTGAAGATTTATCCATTTATTTGGCAGCAGTCAAACAATCCACAGGAGCTTCAATAATGCCACGATTTGCGGTTTACGCCATTGTTGGGGCGCTTGCGATAGTCCTAATCCATTATCTACAGCCTATTTTGTTTCCTTTTTTGGTGGCATTGGCGTTGGCGTATTTGGGTGATCCATTAGCCGATCGCCTTGAAAAAAGCCGTTATATAAATCGTACCGGTGCAGTCATTATTGTTTTTAGCCTGTTGAGTCTATTAGTAGTGGCATTATTGTTAGTGCTTATCCCCGCGTTATGGAAGCAAGGTGATCATTTATTACAGCAACTCCCCAAGGCGCTTGATGCCTTATTTAACCAATTTTTGCCTTATGTAATGGATAAAGTCGGTTTAGAGCGTGATGCTTTTTCCTATCAACACCTAAAGGAGATGATGCTAGAGCAAGTAGGGGCCGCCGGTGGTGTGGTAAAAACGCTGTTAGGTTCAATGACTACCTCAGGCCTTACCGCTATGACTTGGCTGGCTAATCTATTTTTAATTCCTGTGGTTACCTTTTATCTACTACGGGATTGGGATGTGTTAATTGCCAATATAGGTCAACAGATTCCACGGCCATGGTTTACCCAAGTACAAGCGATGGCAAAAGATTGTGATTTGGTATTAAGCGAATTTATTCGTGGGCAATTGGTGGTGATGTTTTTATTAGGTTGCGTGTACAGCCTAGGTTTGTGGTTTGTGGGTTTAGAGTTGGCGTTGTTTGTGGGTATGTTGGCAGGCTTAGCCAGTATTGTGCCTTATATGGGGGTTATCGTTGGGGTAAGTGCGGGTTTAATCGCCGGTTGGTTGCAGTTTCATCATATAACGCCGTTGGCGTATATCGGCGGAGTTTTTGTGGTAGGCCAGTTACTTGAGGGCATGGTATTTACCCCTATTTTTGTGGGTAAGCGTATTGGTTTGCATCCGGTTGCAGTTATTTTTTCGATTATGGTGGGTGGCCAATTAGCCGGTTTTGTTGGCATATTGTTAGCCTTACCCGCAGCGGCGGTGGTAATGGTGTTGTTGCGTTATGCCCACGGGTATTACATTAATAGCCAGTTTTATACCGAGGCACCTGAGCTTGCCATTGCAGAGGGCATGTCTTTTGGCGATAACCTAGCAGATAGCGAGTCGGCCACTGATAACCATACACACAGCACGGCAACACATTCTACCGCCAATGCTTCAGATACCGCTGATAGCAACGATAAAAGCGCCGCGCCTACCGCCAAAGAGCCCAGTGCATGAGCCATCCGCAACTCACTTTACCCATTAAGCTATTAGAAGAAGCTAATTGGGATAATTTTTATGTCTCACAGGGCAATCAACAACTTATTAGCCTGTTAAAAAGCCAGCCAAAGGATCGGTTTTTTGCAGGCTTTATTTACGGAGAAAAAGGCTCAGGGCGTAGCCATGTGCTACAGGCATTATCCCAAGGGGACGGCTGCTTTTATCTGCCGTTAAATGTGGTACACCAAGCACCACCTCAGGCTATTTTAGAAGGCATAGACCATTGCCACTTAATCACCATTGATGATATTGACGTAATTGCCGGCAATAAAGCCTGGGAAGAAGCCCTGTTTCATTTGTACAACCGCTGCAAAGATTATAATAAACAAATTGTTGTAAGTAGTATCCAAGCCCCCCAGCAGTTAGCTATTCACCTAGCCGACTTAAGCTCTCGCCTACAGGCAGGCTTAGTTAAGCCGCTACAGACGCTAAGCGATGAGGACTTAGCCCAGCTACTTGGCCTAAGAGCCCGCAATCGGGGTTTAAACATTAGCTCTGAGGTACAAGCCTTTATTATGCAGCGCTGCCAGCGTGATGGGCAGTCGCTGATTGATTTACTTAATAAACTAGACGAAGCCTCGTATCAAACCAAAAGGGCGCTTACCAAGCCCTTTGTAAAAGAAGTAATGGGTTGGTAAGTACGGCTTTCCGCTCGCCCTGAGCCTGTCGCCCTAAACCCGTTCACCCTGAGCCTGTCGAAGGGTCGCCCTGATCCCGTAGCCCTTCGATAAACTCAGGACGTACGGGAGAGCACACGGCAAAATAAACGAATAAACCCGC
>CBDUPS010000304.1:0-2815 GCA_965369155.1 uncultured Spongiibacteraceae bacterium | reverse complement strand
GGGCTTGGGTTGGCACCTTCCATGGATTGGCGCACCGGTTGTTAAAACTCCATTGGCAAGAGGCGGGCTTACCCGAGAACTTTCAAATTCTTGATAGTGATGATCAGCTACGCTTGGTGAAAAGACTCATCAAAGAGCGCAATTTAGATGAAAGCTACTGGCAGCCTAAAAAGGTGCAGTGGTATATCAACCATCATAAAGATGAAGGACGTAGAGCCGGTCATATAAAAACCGTGGGGCCCGATGAAAAAGTGCTGCAAAGCCTTTATCTGACGTATGAGACGCGCTGCAATAATGGCGGTATGGTCGATTTTGCTGAGCTGTTATTACGCTCCCACGAGTTGTGGCTTAATAACCCAGAACTATTGGCGTTATATCAAAACCGTTTTAGTTGTTTATTAGTTGACGAGTTTCAAGATACCAACAGTGTGCAATATGCTTGGCTTAGGGTTTTGTCTGGGGGCAAAATACCGGTAATGGCGGTTGGTGATGATGATCAATCGGTTTATAGCTGGCGCGGTGCTCAGGTTGAAAATATCCAGTGCTTTACCCAAGACTTTCCTGAGGTAACGACCGTTAGGCTTGAGCAAAATTATCGCTCAACACAAACCATACTTAACGCAGCTAATGCGGTTATTGATAACAACAGTAATCGTTTAGGAAAAAAACTGTGGAGTGATGGTGATGAGGGTGAACGAATAAAATTATTTGCAGGCTTTAATGAGTTAGATGAGGCACGATTTATTGCTGAGCAAGCCGCTCACTGGAATAAACAAGGCTATCAACGTAAAGATATCGCTGTTCTGTATCGCTCTAACGCTCAGTCGCGAGTTATCGAAGAATCTTTTTTGCGGGATAATATTCCTTATCGGATTTACGGCGGACAACGATTTTATGATCGAGTCGAAATTAAAAATGCATTAGCTTATTTACGTTTAATTAACAATGAAAATGATGACCCCGCATTTGAACGAATTATTAATACGCCAACCCGTGGTATTGGTTTAAAAACAGTAGAAATATTAAGAGAGATTGCCAGAGGAGAAGGTATTTCTCTTTGGCAGGCAACCCAAAAAGTCATTAGTGAAAAACTAATGAATAGCCGGGGTGTTACAGCACTAGATAAATTTTTACACACGATAGAACAAATGCAAGAAGCATTAAAAACCTTGCCATTACATGAACAGATTGAGCACACACTAAACCATAGTGGATTATTAGAGTTTCATGGAAAAGAGAAGGGTGAAAAGGGCGAAGCACGAGTAGAAAACTTAAAAGAATTAATTTCTGCATCAAAGGCATTTGTTGCCCCAGATAAAGAGATGCCAGAGTTACAACAGTTCTTAGATGGTGCTGCATTAGATGCCGGCGATATGCAAGCCGATGAATTTGAAGACAGCATACAAATGATGACGCTACACTCGGCCAAAGGTTTAGAGTTTCCGATTGTTTTTATAACGGGTATTGAGGAAAATATTTTTCCCCATAGCCGTTCGGTTGAAGACTCCGCACAACTGCAAGAAGAAAGACGTTTATGTTATGTGGGCATAACGCGAGCTAAAGAAAAATTATATTTAACCTTTGCAGAGTCCAGAAGACTTTATGGTGATGAAAAACATAACCCATTATCACGCTTTGTAAAAGAAATACCCAAAGAGTGCATTGAAGAAGTTCGAATTAATAATACAGTAAGCTATCAACGGCAAGCGCGTTATCCGGCAGTAAAAAACACGATTAATTTAGATGGCATTGCTTTGGGAGTTCGTGTATCCCATGCTAAGTTTGGTGATGGTATTGTGCTACAAATAGAGGGTTCAGGGGCGCATGCCAGAGTACAGGTTAAGTTTGAAATTGAAGGTAGTAAGTGGCTAGTATTATCCTATGCCAACTTACAGGTTATATAATAAAAATAAAACAATTAAAGGAATAACAATGAAGTTTAAAGCCATCGCCTTGGTTTTTTTAAGTATTATTTTAATTACAGGGTGTAATGAAGCGCAAAAAAATAATGCAACAACAAAACAATCAGTTGAAACTATTCATTGGAAGCTTGTTACCAGTTGGCCTAAAAACTATCCAGGCTTAGGTACGGCACCTGAAAAATTTGCCGAACAAGTAAAACTGATGAGTGATGGCCGCCTACAAATAAAAGTTTATGGTGCTGGAGAATTAGTGCCGGCAATGGAAGTATTTGATGCGGTATCACAGGGAACCGTAGAGATGGGGCATAGTGGTGCGTATTATTGGAAGGGCAAGGTTCCTGCGGCACAGTTTTTTACAACTATTCCTTTTGGTTTAACCGCACAAGAAATAAATGGTTGGTTACATTACGGTGGAGGCATGGAATTATGGCAAGAGGTGTACGCACCTTATAACTTAATTCCCTTGGCCGGTGGTAATACTGGTGTACAAATGGCGGGCTGGTTTAATAAAGAAATTAATTCGGTGGAAGATTTAAAAGGTTTAAAGATGCGTATTCCGGGAATAGGCGCAGAAGTATTAAATCGTTTAGGCGGTGAGGCGATTAACATTCCAGGGGGCGAACTTTTTACCGCATTACAAACCGGTGTCATTGATGCGACAGAATGGGTTGGCCCTTGGAATGATTTGGCTTTTGGTTTTTATAAGGTAGCAGAATATTACTATTATCCTGGCTGGCATGAACCAGGCTCTAATTTAGAATTTATTATTAATAAAGATGCCTTCAATGCATTACCAAAAGATTTACAAGCAATCGTTAAATCGGCGGCAAGGGCAACAAACCAAGATGTGTTAGATGAGTTTACCGCTAAAAATAATTTAGCCTTACAAACGT
>CBDUPS010000303.1:0-2818 GCA_965369155.1 uncultured Spongiibacteraceae bacterium | reverse complement strand
GCTCACGAAGCTCACGAAGCTCACGAAGCTCACGAAGCTCACGAAGCTCACGAAGATGGGGTAATCGTATTATCAAAAGCCCAACAACACTTAGCGGGTATTGTGGTAAGTACAGTGACTAAAGCACCGATCACTAAAACGCTGTATGCACCTGGTGAAATAAAAGCGAATGGTTATAGCAGTTATTTAGTTTCCCCAAGAGTGAGATCACAGGTATTGGCAAGGCAAGTTTCTTTTGGTCAACATATTAAAAAAGGTGAGGCATTAGTATTGCTGTTTAGTGAGCAGGTGGCTCAAGCACAGGGTGATGCACAAAATGCTTATTCAGAGTGGCAACGGGTAAAGTCACTGGGTAAAGCAACGGTGGGTGAATCACGCTTTATTAAGGCAAAAACGGATGACTTAACCAGCCGGAGCCGACTACAAGCTTATGGATTATCTCACGCTGCGATTACTGAATTTTTAAGCAACCCATCAGCAAAACCCTTGGGGGAGTACACATTATATGCCGCTATTGATGGGGTTATATTGTCGGATGATTTTCAGCAAGGGCAGTTAGTTGACGAAGGACAAGTTTTAATGACCTTGGCCGATGAGAGCAATCTTTGGGTTGATGCAAAGTTAAGCCCAACGGCGAATGAGAACTTACCTAAGGGCTTACAGGCGGATATTCGTGTTGGCGATAGACTGTATCAAGGAACGGTTATTCAAGAGGCTCATACCATAGACCCGATTACTCGAACACGAATAGTGCGTTTGTTGGTTGATAATAAAAATCATCAGTTACATGCGGGTATGTTTGCCGATGTGTTTTTTCATATTAATACACAGCGTATGGGCATGATGGTTCCAGAAGAGGCTTTAATTGGTAACCCTGAGGGACATTGGAGTGTATTTATTGAAAAGACTGCAAATGAGTTTACCGAAGTTCAGGTGACATTAGGGCAATACTCTGAACCATGGCAAGAAGTAATTGGGCTATTACCTAACAGCAAAGTGGTGACACAAGGTGCTTTTTTTATCGCATCACAAAAAGCCAAAGGCGGCTTTGACACCCACAATCACTAATGTTTGAAATACTTTTTTACCAAAGGTTATGCCATGTTTAATCATTTAATTAATGGGTCGGTAAATAACCGATTACTCGTTGTTATCTTTTTAATAACGTTATTAGCGGGGGCGACTTTTATTATTCCCCGCTTAAATTTAGATGCCTTTCCGGATGTGACAAATGTTCAGGTAACCATTAATACCGAAGCCCCAGGGCTTGCAGCGACAGAAGTTGAGCAGCTTATTACCTTTCCCATTGAGGCGGTAATGTATGCCATGCCTGATGTGCAGGAAGTGCGTTCTATTTCTAAAACGGGTTTGTCTGGTATTACCGTGGTTTTTAATGAGGGTACTGATATTTACTTTGCCCGGCAGTTGGTATTTGAACGCCTGCAAAAAGCACAAGAGATGATACCCGAGGGGGTTGGCATACCTGAAATGGGGCCTAACACCTCAGGTTTGGGGCAGGTCTATCAGTATCTTTTAGTGGCGGATGCTAACTCTGGAATAGATGCCATGGCATTACGCAGTTTAAATGACTGGGTAGTAAAGTTGTTATTAATGCCTATTGATGGGGTGACGGATATTTTATCGTTTGGTGGTGATGTTCGTCAGTATCAAGTAAATATTAATCCAGCACGATTACTCGCTTATGATTTAACTCAGGCTGATATCACGACTGCATTACGTGAGAACAATTCTAACGTGGGGGGTTGGTACATTGAGAGAGGTCAAGAGCAATTAGTGGTAAGAGGTGTTGGCCGCCTAGCTCATGGTGACGAAGGTCTTAATCAATTACGGCAAGTGCCGGTTAAAACCGTATCGGGTACTGTTATTACGATATCTGATGTTGCGACTGTAGCTTTAGGTACTGAGATTCGCCAAGGCGCTGTGACCATGACCCATAAAAAAGCTGATCGCACAGTAGCGCCTTTAGGGGAGGTGGTAGCAGGTATTGTATTAAAACGTATGGGAGCCAATACCAAAAAAACCATTGATAGCATTAACGACAAAGTAGCGGTGATTAATCAGGCATTACCGCAAGGGGTAAGGTTTGAAGCGTTTTACGATCAATCGGATTTAATTTCAAAAGCGGTAAGCACTGTAGTTAGTGCATTAGGTTTAGCATTTATTTTTATTGTGGTGGTATTAGCATTATTTTTAATGAATGTAAGAGCCACTTTTCTCGTCTTAATTTCTATTCCCATCTCTATTGCGATGGCATTAACGGTTATGGCATGGATGGGATTATCGGCTAACTTAATGTCGTTGGGCGGTTTGGCGGTTGCGATTGGTATGTTGGTTGATGGCTCGGTTGTGATGGTTGAGAATATGTTTAAACACTTAACTGCAGCTAATAAGCAGGGCGATAGCACAGCACAATTAAAAGCGGCGGGAAAAGAGGTAGCCAAGCCGATTTTCTTTGCTGGCATGATTATTCTGGTAGTGTTTTTACCGCTGTTTAGTTTTGAAGGGGTTGAGGCAAAACTGTTTCAGCCGATGGCTATTAGTATTATGTTGGCAGTTGTTGCTGCTGTGTTTGTCGCTTTAATTATGGTGCCAGCCTTAGCAACGTATCTCTTTAAAAAAGGGGTAAAACAGCGGGAGAGCTTTCTGTTAAAACCATTAAATACCCTGTATAGCAAGGTATTACCTATTGTACTTAGGCGTAAAAAAATGGTGGTTATGCTGGCGGCCTCACTTTTTGTTATGGCGGCCATATTACTTCCCAAGTTAGGGTCTGAGTTTGTTCCAGAGCTTGAAGAAG
>CBDUPS010000302.1:0-2824 GCA_965369155.1 uncultured Spongiibacteraceae bacterium | reverse complement strand
TATATAAGCTCGGCTTTTGCGCCTTGTAAAAAATGAATTTAACAGTTTAGGTCAGTAGCTCAATTGGCAGAGCAGCGGTCTCCAAAACCGCAGGTTGTGGGTTCGATTCCCTCCTGGCCTGCCACTTATTTTGAGTGGATATGATGGTAGTGGTGCTAAATGGCGAGTAATAAAAATCAGAAGCAAAGCAGTTTTACGGTGCTGGAGTTACTAAAGTGGTTTCTGGTTTTGGCTTTTATTTCTGTTGGTGTTTGGGGTAATGCCTATTACTCGGAGCAAGCGCTTTTATACCGAGTTTTAGGTGTATTATTGCTGGTTCTGATTGCAGGTGGCATAGCCTTGACAACTGTAAAGGGTGCTGCTTTTTGGGGTCTTGCAAAAGACTCTCGGTCAGAGATAAGAAAAGTGGTTTGGCCTACGCATCAAGAAACAACGCAAACTACGTTGATAGTAACGGCGGTGGTTGTTGTAATGGCGTTGATTTTATGGGGCATTGATACACTGTTTGGATGGTTGGCTTCACTAATTATTGGGTAGGGTTAGAGATATGGCTAAATGCTGGTATGTAGTACACGCCTATTCTGGGTATGAAAAAAAGGTTCAAGCAGCGTTAAAAGAGCGAGTTGAGCTTGCGGGCATGCAAGAATTTTTTGGTGATATTTTAGTGCCAACTGAAGAAGTGGTTGAGATGCGTGCGGGTCAAAAGCGTAAAAGTGAGCGTAAGTTTTTTCCGGGGTATGTGTTAGTGCAGATGGAATTGAATGATGAGTCATGGCACTTAATAAAAGAAACGCCTCGAGTGATGGGTTTTTTGGGTAGTAAAGATTCTACAGGTAAGGATCGCCCAGCACCGATTTCGAATCGCGAAGCAGATACTATTTTGCAGCGAATGCAGGATGGTGTTGAGAAGCCGAAGCCGAAAACATTATTTGAGCCTGGTGAGGTCATTCGTGTGATTGATGGGCCTTTTAATGACTTTAATGGAGTTGTTGAAGGCGTTAATTACGAGAGAAGTCGTCTACAGGTTGCGGTACAGATTTTTGGGCGTTCTACGCCTGTGGAATTAGAATTTGGACAGGTCGAAAAGGCCTAATTATTTGTTGTTAATCAAGTGGGGAGCTAGCTTGCTGTTAGCGCTTGAACCCAGGGAGTAGTTACAATGGCTAAAAAAGTACAAGCTTATATTAAGCTTCAAGTGCCTGCTGGTAAGGCAAATCCAAGTCCTCCTGTTGGTCCTGCATTGGGTCAACATGGTGTTAATATTATGGAGTTTTGTAAGGCATTTAATGCGGCCACTCAGAGTCTTGAGGTTGGATTGCCTACACCTGTTGTGATTACAGTTTATGCTGATCGTAGCTTTACCTTTATCACTAAAACCCCCCCTGCAGCGGTACTGTTGCGTAAAGCGACAAAAATCAGCAAGGGGAGTAGTAATCCCAACACGCAAAAGGTAGCAAAAGTTAATCGCGCCCAATTGGAAGAAATAGCACTGATAAAAATGCCAGATTTAACAGCGGCTGATATGGATGCTGCTGTTCGTACTATTGCAGGTAGTGCTCGTAGTGCAGGTATTGATGTAGAGGGAGTTAAATAATGGCTAAATTAACTAAGCGTAACAAGGCAATAGCCGAAAAAGTAGTGCCGGGTAAGCTCTATTCAATTACTGATGCGGTAAATCTATTGGCAGAGTTATCTACTGTTAAGTTTACAGAAACCTTTGAAGTTGCCGTAAAGTTAGGGGTTGATGCACGTAAATCAGACCAAAATGTTCGAGGGGCGACAACCTTACCTCATGGAACAGGTAGTGATGTCCGAGTGGCTGTTTTTACTCAGGGTGCTAATGCCGAGATAGCGGTAGCCGCAGGAGCAGATATTGTTGGGATGGATGACTTAGCTGAGCAAGTAAAGGCTGGCGAGATGAATTTTGATGTGGTTATTGCCACTCCTGATGCTATGCGTATTGTGGGTCAGTTAGGTCAGGTTTTAGGTCCAAGAGGCTTAATGCCTAACCCTAAAACAGGCACAGTAACAACGGATGTTGAAACAGCGGTAAAAAATGCTAAAGCAGGTCAGGTACGTTTCCGTACAGATAAAAACGGAATTATTCATGGCGGTATTGGCAAGGTAGGCTTTGAAGCGAAAGCAATTAATGAAAACCTAGTTGCGCTATTAGCTGATTTGAGAAAATTAAAGCCCGCTTCTGCAAAGGGCATTTATCTGAAAAAGATTGTTCTTTCTACAACAATGGGTCCTGGTTTAGCTATCGATCAGAGCTCATTAGATGCAGTGTAAGAAGTTATAAGGAATTTAAGCATCTTGATGTTGAGATGTTTAAGCAAGACTTTGGGGTCTCTGGGCTACAAGCCTGGGGCCGTCAAAGACCGTAGGTGCTCACTAGAGCTTAATAAGTTGAATCTGCCTACGCAGATGGTGTAAGACCCAGTTATTTTTAATTGGATAGCCTGCACCAAAGGCTGTAATAGACGAAAGTTTGTTGCAAAAATAAACGCCAAAGGAAACTTTGGAAAATAGGAGTACGTTAAGTGGCACTAAGACTCGAAGACAAGTGGTTATTCGTGTTGTGCGTAATACATTAGCTCGCCGTGCTGTTGAAGGCACTGAGTTTGAATGTATTCAGGATGTGTTAGTAGGTCCTAGTCTTTTTGGTTTCTCAATGGAAGACCCTGGAGCTGCAGCAAGGCTTTTTAAAGATTTCGCTAAAACACATAATCAGTTTGAAATAAAGGCACTTTCTGTTGGCGGTCAGCTAATGGAAGCCGGTCAAATTGATGTTCTAGCTAAATTGCCAACACGAGAGCAAGCA
>CBDUPS010000301.1:0-2828 GCA_965369155.1 uncultured Spongiibacteraceae bacterium | reverse complement strand
GTATCGATAATACGTTTGTACTGTTTAGCTCCCAGGTTGTAACTCACCGGTGGCTGCAAGCCACTCGCTAAGCCCTCAGAAAAAAAGTAATAGGCTCTCGCCAGATAACCCACAACGGCAAAGGCTGCTAACTGAGTCGTATCGCCGTAAGTCATAAATAATTTATTATGAAAGGCAAGCACGAAGCTAAAGTAAATAAACATCATTAAGTTTGATGAGCCTAATCGCACAATACGAGTTGCTATCGCTTTATCAAACTGCTTAATCGTTAATATGGTTTTAGCCTTTGGGGAGATAAAATAATTTAGGCACAAAACACAGGTTATACTCTGGGCAATTAACGTAGCGATAGCCGCTCCCTTTAACCCCATAGCTAAATAACCTAAAAAGATATAATCCAACACAATATTAGTTAAAGCACCGATAACAATAAATAACGTTGCCGTATTGGGGCTATCGTTATTGCGCACCAACATAGGCATAGCACCTGCACCAATCGAAATTAACGCACCAAAAGACATAATCTGAACGTACTGCCAGCTCATTGTTAAAGTAACGCCGTAAGCGCCTTGCAACAGCAGCAAACTCTTACCAAAACCAATAAATACCAGCGTTGCTAACAGGCCTATATAAATCACCAACAAGAGTGCTGTAACTAAAGTCGCTTGGGTTAACCTTTGGTTTTCTTCACCTCGATATTTAGACAGCACGCTACCGCCGCCCATACCAACTAACAAACCCAAACCCATAATTAAACCCAACAAGGGAATGGCCATATTGACACTGGCTAACCCATTAGCCCCAACAAAATGCCCCACAAAAAAACCATCAACAATCTGATACAAACCACTCACCAATGTGGCAACAATTGAGGGTATAGCAAAGCGCCAAAAAGCACGTGCCACAGATTGTGATTGTTTTATGGGAACCGCAGACTGCATAACTTAATACTCGTAGGGTAAAACCCCACATCATATAATAAATTGTGATGGGCTGAATTTAGTTAATCGCCCAAGCACTATTGGGTGTCTGTGTTTGTTAGATTTTTGCTTTAAAGATTTTTAACGATAGATACCAAAAAATTACAGCTGATTTTTTAAAATGGGCCGATATATTTAACAGCCCAAAAAGGAATAGGCATTTATACCCCCATAACTACCCCCAAATTTTGCAGTAACCAGAAGAAATTAATGCCTTGGGAGTATAGTAGATACAAAAAACCCTGCAAAAGCAGGGTTTTAGGGTGTTAGTGAATATCACTAAACGTTATTTGGTGGAGCTATGCGGGATCGAACCGCAGACCTCAACACTGCCAGTGTTGCGCTCTCCCAGCTGAGCTATAGCCCCAAATAAAGCAGTTGCGCATTGTAGGTAATGTAACTATACGCGTCAATAACTTTACCTTTATTACAGGTTAGCAAAGGCTTTTTCTAACTTTTTAAGTTGTTTCTTAGACACTCCACCCAATACATCTATGCTATGCCGTAACCGAGCACGGGATAAATCTGCACCGAGTAACGTCATTGCATCCATCACCGAAAACGATGCGGTGGTACCAGCAATAGCCACAAACAACGGAGCTAAGAAGTCTTTAAGCTTAATATCGAGCTTATCTGCTAATTGCTTTAACTCCGCAAATAAGGCGTCGCGCTCCCAGCAGGTTACATTCTCTAATTGCCATAGGGCAAACTGTAGCACCTCTACTTGAACGGTTAGCTCCAATTTGTTTGCCGAGAAGTGCTCTGCGGTTAGCGGTAACTGCCCTGCCAACATAAAGCTTCCCATTGTTCCCACATCACTAAACACTTCGATGCGTTGCTGTAGATGCGATAAAATAGGCAATAAGTAACTTTCGTTAAATGCCCATTGTTGCAGTCGCCCAGCAAGCTGCTCTAGGGTTAAGTTTTCTCTCAGCCAGCAACCATTCAGCCATTTGAGCTTTTCCACATCAAATACCGGCCCGCCTAAAGACACTCGGTCAATATCAAAATTGGCTAACATTTGCTCAAGAGTAAATTTCTCAGACTCATCAGGCATAGACCAGCCCATGCGACCTAAATAATTAACTACGGCCTCTGGCATAAAGCCCATACGCTCGTAATACATAATACTGGTAGGATTTTTGCGCTTACTTAGCTTACTTTTATCAGGGTTACGCAATAACGGTAAGTGACAAAGCTCTGGCATATCCCAACCAAAATACTCGTATAATAATTTATGTTTTGGTGCCGAGTTAATCCATTCTTCCCCACGAATAACATGGGTGATTTTCATTAAGTGATCATCAACTACATTGGCTAAATGATAGGTCGGCATGCCATCAGACTTTAATAAAATCTGTGCATCTATCATGCCCCATTCAAGTTCGATGGTGCCACGGAGTCTGTCCTTAATAACACAAACATCGTCAGTCTCAGGTACTTCCATACGAATAACATAGGGCATTTCTGCCGCTTTACGTTTAGCTATTTCATCTGCTGGTAGTTTTAACTCACTTGGTTTTAATGCGGTATGTCCGCCTGCTTCTCGCCTTGCAGCACGCAAAACATCAAGTTCTTCTGTTGTGCGATAACAATAAAAAGCTTTGCCTTCGTTAACTAAGCGCTCGGCATACTCACCATAAATATGTTTACGTTCACTTTGCCGGTAAGGGCCATAATCGCCACCGCAATCTGGGCCTTCATCCCAATCAAGGCCCAACCACTTTAACGAACTAAATATTTTAGCCTCCGCATCAGCGGTACTACGGGTTTGATCCGTATCTTCTATTCGTAGGATAAACTTCCCCCCATGCTGACGAGCAAAACAAAGATTAAATAAAGCAATGT
>CBDUPS010000300.1:0-2841 GCA_965369155.1 uncultured Spongiibacteraceae bacterium | reverse complement strand
GCCTACTCTTACTGCCGCAAACTAAACGCCACGCAACACTATTAAAATCTCTGCTATTACGATAAGACACTTTTTAGTTTATACTGGAGTGTCTATCATACAAAATTATTGATTACCTATTTTTGGAGTAACACCATGGCACGCGTAACTGTAGAAGATTGTCTTGATAAAGTTGATAACCGTTTTGATCTTGTAATGATTTCGGCAAAACGAGCCAGACAAATTGCCACCGGCGGAAAAGAGCCTTTAGTAAAAGAAGATAATGATAAGCCTACTGTATTGGCTCTACGTGAAATAGAGCAAGGCTTAGTATCTCGTCGCTCTATCGAAGCCGAAGAGCGCGCTGATGAAGTGGCTGCAGAAATTGCTGATCAAGCAACATCAATTGAAGTTCGCTCACCTTTTATCAACCAAAACGTAGAGTCGATATAACTCTCTGCAACTGCTCACCCACTTAATTAAAGAGGGTAAACCGTGGATAAGGTTGCCAATTCTATAACCTCAATTCACACTCTAGGGGAGAAATTATCCTCTTACCTGAGCGAGGCTCAGGTAAATAAAGTGAAACACGCTTACTTTTATGCCGAACAGGCCCATGAGGGCCAGTATCGGCGAAGCGGTGAGCCTTATATTATTCACCCTCTGGCCGTAGCCACTATTCTCTCTGAAATGCACATGGATCATGAAACCCTCATGGCCGCCATGCTCCATGATGTAATTGAAGACACCGGCATTTCAAAAACCGCAATAGCCAAGCAATTTAACGAAACCGTCGCCGACTTAGTTGATGGCGTCAGTAAGCTCACGCAAATTGCTTTTCGCTCAAAAGCCGAAGCCCAGGCAGAAAACTTTCAAAAAATGACGCTAGCCATGGCACAGGATATTCGCGTTATTTTGATAAAGTTGGCTGACCGTTTACATAACATGCGTACTCTAGGGGTGCTTAACCCACAAAAACGCCGACGTATCGCCAAAGAAACCTTAGAAATTTATTCTCCTATAGCTAACCGCTTAGGGATGAATGATATGCGTATTGAGTTTGAAGACCTCTTCTTTAGCGCGGTATATCCCATGCGGGCTCGGCGAATAAAAGCCGCTGTAAAAAAAGTGCGCGGTAACCGAAAACATGTGCTGGAAGATATTCAAAAAGCCCTTGAAGATTCTTTAGCCTCCGCAGGTATTGAGGCAAAAGTCTTTGGCCGTGAAAAGCATCTTTACGGTATTTACCAGAAGATGAGAGCAAAACGGAAGTCTTTCCACGATATTATGGACTTTTTTGCTTTTCGTGTAATTGTTAATGATGCCGCTACCTGCTATCAAGTTCTGGGTAACGTACACAATTTATATAAACCCGTTGCTGGGCAATTTAAAGACTACATCGCCATTCCCAAAGCCAATGGCTACCAGTCATTGCATACCGTTTTATTTGGTATGCATGGCATCCCCATGGAAATACAAATTCGTACCCACGAGATGGAAGAAACCGCTAATAATGGTATCTCTGCCCATTGGCTTTATAAGTCTGATAGTGACGATAGCCCCTTCTCGGGCTCACAAAACCGTGCTCAACAATGGATTAGCGGCCTTCTAGAAATGCAGCGCCAAGCAGGTGACTCTTTAGAGTTTATTGAGCATGTTAAAGTGGATCTATTCCCTGAAGAGATTTATGTGTTTACCCCTGAGGGTGATATTTTTGAGTTACCGGTCAACGCCACTCCGGTTGATTTTGCCTATGCCATTCACACCGATATCGGCAATACCTGCACTGGTTGCCGTATTAATAAACGCAACGCCTCATTAAGTGAGCCCCTACAAAGCGGGCAAACTGTTGAGATAAGCACAACAGAAGGCTCGCAACCGAATATCGCATGGCTTGATTTTGTCACCAGCGGAAAGGCTCGCAGTAATATACGCCATTATCTTAAAAATCAAGAGCTTGCTGAATCTATCACTATGGGTGAGCGACTGTTAGACAAGGCCCTTAGCAACCTTGGTAGCTCATTGAAGAAAACCAAACCCTATCAAATTGAATTGCTTGTATCTGAAACGCGCTGTAGTGACTTTCAAGGAATTTTAGAAGACATCGGCTTAGGTAATCGCATTGCTCATTTGGTCGCCCAGCAATTAATCGCCAATAAAAAAGCGACTCTTTTCTCTAGTAATACCGATAAAAAATCTTCACCAGAAACCCAAGCGCCTTTACCCATTCATGGCACTGAGGGCATTGCGGTTTCCTACGCCGATTGCTGTTACCCCATTCATGGTGACCCTATTGTAGGAGAGCTAGGAACTGGCAAGGGCATCACCGTGCATACTACCTACTGTGATAATATCGCCCCCCACCGCCATAACCATATGAAGTGCACACCTTTGAGTTGGGCTGAGGATATGGATAGGGAATTTATTGTTGAGTTATTGGTAGAGTTAGGCGACCAACAAGGGGTTATTGCCCTGTTAGCCGCTCGAATCAATAGCCTTAATGCCAACATAGAAAGCATCAGAATAGACGAAAAAAATGCTCGCCACGCTACCGCCCACATACTTATTTCTGTAAAAAACCGTGTGCATCTTGCTCGTATTATGCGGCGCATTCGCACCATAAAATCCGTCAATCGCGTTACTCGCATTAAAAACACTAAAAACTAACTTCATAAAAAGGATCTCTCATGAGCAATCGCGCCGTTATCTATACTCAAAATGCACCCGAGGCCATTGGTCCGTACTCTCAAGCGATTCGTTTTGGCAATACCGTTTGGCTTTCTGGACAAATCCCCCTCACACCAAGCATGGAGTTAGTAACAGATACCATAGAGGCACAAGCCACCCAAGTTTTTACCAATA
>CBDUPS010000299.1:0-2849 GCA_965369155.1 uncultured Spongiibacteraceae bacterium | reverse complement strand
TGGGGTTTACCAACCGTGGACTTCGATGTTACCTTTAGAGAAAATGAATTAAAACTAAGCTACTTAAAAATAAAAGCTGCGCGTCTTAAGGCTGAATCAGAAGGTGCTGATTTTGTTGAGCCAAACATTGATACCAGTGAGTTTTTTGCCTCAGAAAAAATATTATTTAATCAGCGCTCATTGGCCTTGGCAACAGAGTTATCGATTGTAAAAGAAAAAGCATTACAAAAAAGCCAAGAAATAAAAGAGCTAAACCAAAGATTAGAAAAATTAATAAATAGCTATTCTTTACTTGATAAAGAATATCGACTAACAAAACCCTTAATAAAAAGTGGTGCGGTATCAGAGGTTGAAGTGATTCGCTTGCAACGTAGTCTTGGAGATTTAGACGGAGAAATATCAGAGGTTAAACTTGCATTGCCACGTTTAGAGTCTGAATTAAATGAGGCGAAAGGTAACCTTAAGCGAGCAAAAGAAGTGTTTAAAATAGAAGCACAAGGCGAGCTTAATAAAACACTTGCCGAGATTTCACAGTTACAAGAATCGGTTGGCGCACTTGGTGATAGAGTACAAAGAACTATTGTAAGAGCTCCAGTAAAAGGCACCATTAAACAAGTTAATATTACAACGGTTGGTGGGGTTGTGCAGCCGGGACTGGATCTAATTGAAATCGTTCCCTTTGAGGATAAGCTGTTTGTAGAGGTAAAAATAAACCCCAAAGATGTGGCGTTTATCCACCCAGGACAAAATGCTTCGGTAAAAGTAACGGCTTATGATTTCTCGATACATGGAGATTTAAAAGGAGCAGTTATTAACATCAGCCCAGATACGGTTACAGATAAAGAAGGTAATAACTTTTATATAATAAAAATTGAAACAGAAAATGCTTTTTTTGAAAAAAATGGTAAGAAGTTACCTATTATTCCTGGGATGATTGTTGAGGCAAATATTGTTACCGGGCAAAAAACGATAATGAACTACTTGTTAAAGCCAATATTAAAAACCAAACAACTCGCTTTGCGAGAGCGTTAATGCTTATTTTAATTGCCTTTATAGTCCGTGATTAAAACAACTCAAAGTCATAATCCATAATAATAGGCGAATGGCTACCAAAGGCTTCTTTTTTATACACCACACCGTATTCCGTGCCATAGCGTAAACCCGGGGTGATAATTTGATAGTCACTACGTAGTTTTAAGCCATCGTCTTTGTGCCAGGTAAACTCATCGGCATCTTGATTAACTAATCTAAATGCATCGATATAATGTTCATCGGCGGTCAAATCGCTAAACCATTGGCGCTCATCTAAAGAGAATCCAGTGGGGTTATTGGCATCATTCGTATCAATGGGCAGGTGAGCGAAGCCTAGGCTGGCGCAAATTAAAAACTCTCTACGCTTATTGCGTATTTTAGTTAAATGATTGCTGACTGCTTCAAGGTACTCTTGCCGATGTAAGGGCTTGCTATCGTCTGGAGCCATAAGGCAAACAACACTTAGCGTTTGAAAATCAGCCTGAATATAACGGGCTTCCATGCTATCAATAACACCAATAGAGGTCATGATGGCCTTAGGGAGTTCACGGGTATAAATGGCCACCCCATTTTTGTTGTCAGGCATGTCAAAAAAGTAAGGAAAGTAACCTTTTGGAAAAAAACGATCACCAGGTAGATCGTATTCTTGAGCCTGTAGGTTTTGAATACAGATAATGTCGGCATCTTGCTTTGCAATCCAATCAAAAAAACCTGCATCGGCTGCATTGACGATACCGTCAGCATAAAAACTAATAACACGCATGGTTAATCCTTACTGAATCGATACTTCTAATCATACCTGAGTAATGGCTCTGATGGTAAGATAGGCTTTTATTTTTTTACTGTGAAATCTTATGAAAGCATATCAAAAACAATTTATTGAGTTAGCCATTGAACATCAAGTGCTCAAGTTTGGTGAGTTTACCTTAAAATCGGGTCGTATTAGCCCCTATTTTTTTAATGCAGGTCTGTTTTTCTCAGGCAAAGCATTAAGCCAGTTAGGTCATTGCTATAGCGAGGTGATCTTACAGGCTATTACGGAGGGCACTCTAGCGGTAGACGTGTTGTTTGGCCCGGCTTACAAAGGTATTCCACTGGTATCAGCTACGGCGGTGGCTATGGCGCAACAAAGCGTAGATATGCCTTATGCCTATAATCGCAAAGAGAAGAAAAATCACGGGGAAGGTGGAGTTATTGTGGGTGCCAGTGTCCGTGATAAAAAAGTGCTGATTATTGATGATGTGATTACCGCAGGAACAGCAATAAGAGAGGTCATTGGTTTGCTACAGGCCGAAGGCGCCACCCCTGCTGGGGTGTTAATTGGCCTAGATCGAATGGAGAAGGGTTCTGGAGAGTTGTCTGCTATTCAGGAACTTTCTGCAGAATATGCTATCCCAGTATTAAGTATTATTAGTTTATCCGATATTGTACATTTTTTAGACAAAGCTGAGGGCGATAGTGCGTTATTTCAAAGGGTTATGGATTATAAAGAGCAATATGGTGTGAAATGATGACTTTTTATTGCGATAAACTTGTCGTAATACGTGATATTTGACTATAGTCTAAGGTCTTAAGAGAAAATTTGGATATTACTTATGAAAAAAATTGTGCCGATTTTGTTGTTAAGTGGAGCCGCATTCGCCGCATCACCGGCTTTTTGTGCCCCCAAAAGCACAGCACCTTCTGGGGACAAGTTTTATCGTTTTACTGATGAAAATGGCAAAGTCACTATTGATGGCCGTGTACCAGTTGAATTAATGGATATGGGCTATGAAGTGGTTGATCAAATGGGTCGAGTGCTTAGGGTTGTTCCCCCA
>CBDUPS010000298.1:0-2863 GCA_965369155.1 uncultured Spongiibacteraceae bacterium | reverse complement strand
AAGCCGGTGGTGCAACGTTGTTAGTTGAGCAGGGCATCGTTGCGGTGATTTCGTAGTGTAATAAACGGTATAGGAAGATAAAGAAAGCCTCTTAAAAGTCATTTTAAGGGGCTTTTTAATGCTTTATTTAATGTGTAGTGTATGTAGATTGTAGATTCCAATCGTTGTTTCATGGATTAAGTTACACTAATTGTAAAACAGTTGCTCTTAAACTTGTTAGGTCAAAGCAGCCATAAAGTAGTTTAGTTAGGGATCTCTGCTATGCTTAAAAAGATAACGATAATTTAAAAGTTCGAAAACAATAAAAGCTTTTGTTTTAAGAAAATAGTGAACTAGCTGTAGCTAGTGCCTTGTTGTGTTTTAAGTGCTCTAAAAAGGAGATTTAGTATGAGCGATGGTTCTATAAGTGTTGCTACTAATGTGATTTCTGCGACTGATTTAATCGATGGTTTTTTTCTGTCAGGTAGCGTGGTAGGTGTTAATGATGGGGAAGAAGTTACGATTACCATCACTGATGGTGCAGGGGGGATAATACAAGCAACAGCAATTGTTGAAAGTAGTCAGTGGCAGCTGAATATTTCACCAGCTCCAGTTTTTGAAATGACAACACCGCTACCTTTATTCAATCAAGCAGAGTTTGCTGATGGTAGCTCTGTAGGCGTAGTTTCTTACGGGGCAGGTGTTGTTATGGCTCGTTATGACTCTAATGGTGATCAAATAGGAGCGCTTGAGCCGATAGCACTTGGGAGTGATCATGTGGGTGGCTCAGTGATTGCGTTAGCTGATGGTAGTTGGGTTGTGGCATGGAATGATACGGGTACTAACACGATTCAACAAAAGCACTTTGGTGATGATGGTACTCTACTCCAAACGTTTGTTTCGACTTATGCTGAAGTCAATTTTTGGGCTGAAATGGCTGGCGCACCAAAAATGACGGCATTAAATGATGGTGGCTGGGCTTTAGTGTGGGGAACAGCGCAGGGACATTTAAACCCATTTTATGCTGAGGGGGATGTTAGCTATCAGCGACATAATGCTGATGGAAGTATTTATTCGAGTGAGGCTAAACTTTTTCAAACTCCGACCCTTTTTGAAAAAAATCCAGAGATAGTGCAATTATCGAATGGCGACATATTAATAGCTTGGCAGCAAAGTAATGAAGGAGCAGGCGATGCTTCTATTGCAGAGGGGGTTTATTTTCAACGATATTCTGCAGATGGTAACGCGATTGGTAATAGTTGGTTAGGGCTAGATGCAGAA
Organism: uncultured Spongiibacteraceae bacterium; assembly: GCA_965369155.1. Classification (GTDB taxonomy): domain Bacteria; phylum Pseudomonadota; class Gammaproteobacteria; order Pseudomonadales; family CBDUPS01; genus CBDUPS01. The sequence continues at coordinate 1,603 of CBDUPS010000298.1, read as the reverse complement.
GGTGGTGCTTTTGCTAATTACGGAGTGCACGGACTGCAAGATTTTACTCTTATTGCTGAAAGTGATGGTGCTTGGACGATTGCTTGGGAGAAACGCTCTGTATTGTATGGTGTATCTTTTGATGCCTTGGGCAATATGGAGAGTCCTCCAGGATACGTGTCACATCAAGGTTTGGACAAAGAACATGATGTTGAATGGAATGTTCATGTTGAAGTGATGGATACAAATGGCGTTATGGTAATTGCCAATGGAACATCTGTTATTGATTCTTACACATGGGCTAATGATTTTGATGTGAATGTATTTTTTAGTAATGGTGAGCAAGATAGTGGTGAGCATAGCACCTCTCCATGGCGAACGAACGATGTAGGTCATGTAGTGCTACAAGGAGAAGCGGGTTCTGTTGAAGGGGGCGCAACACTTACCTTTGAGGACAATGGGGTAGCATTGTTAGGCTCAGTGGTAGCCAATGAAGATGGTAGCTGGGAGTATGAAGTTGCGTATGAGGGAGGTATTGTTCCAGAAGGGTATCACCGTTATTGGATGAATGCAGTGGATGTCTATGGAAACATTGCAACTACAAATAACGCTAGCAATACTTTTGTTTTAGACCAGACGGCCGCTATCGAGATTACAACTCCAGATTCGAGTTTGTATGAGATTGGAGAAGGCTCGGCTCCTTTTCAGGTTTTTGGAGTTCTTGATGATGTTGAAGTAGGGCAAATAGTCACTATTGCATTTAGTGATGGTAGTGGCGGAGCTTATGAATATACCACCGCTGTAAAGTATGGCAACTTAAATTATCTAATAAACCCATCTGTTTTTTACTTTGATTTGCGGCTAGGTAATGATGATTTGGCGCAACTGGCTTTGCTTGAATCTGGGCCTTTAACCATAACGGCGTCAGTAGCAGACTTACTAGGCAATACAGCAGAAGACACGTTAGTTATTCCAGGTGGTATTGATGCAACCGCTGTGGTGGAAATTGGTAGTACGGGAGTAATTAGTGATGGTGTTATTGATGTAAGTGAAGCTGGTAACTTTATGTTGTCGGGGATAACCGAGAGTGTGGAAGATGGCCAAATGGTATCCCTTGAAATTATGGATGAAGGGGGGAATACGGTTAATCTATTAGCCCAAGTACATGATGGAGGTTGGGAGGTAACGGTAACAGAATTAGATGTATTTCCAGAAAGTTTGGCACTGAGTAATATTTATCTTTTGCCAGACTATAGTTGGATTGAGGTTGGGGTAGGGCTCACCCCTCGTTACACAAAATATGCAATGGATGGCACGTTAGAATCGACTGTTTATGTAGATATGATTTCAGCTAAGGCAGAAACCGCAGCACTGGATATTTTAGCTAATGGCCATGTGGTGGTGTATTGGTCGGAAGGCACTGGTGAGGATGTTCGTTACTTTAAGACGGAGTTTGATAGCTTTGGCGAACTTGTCTCTACCCCAATTGATTTAACGGATCTGCAGCAAGGCACTTTGCAAATTAGCGCGAATGTTTTTGATGCATTTGGATATGAGGGTAATGATTTTGTATCGGTAGAACTAGATTTAGGTTTTGCTACACCGACAGTCAATAGTGTTACAA
>CBDUPS010000297.1:0-2880 GCA_965369155.1 uncultured Spongiibacteraceae bacterium | reverse complement strand
GTTTGTTATGCCGCTGATTACCCAGCTTGCACTTAATGCCCCTCTGCCCAAAGCGTAGCTGATAATCACCCTCTGCCTCAGTAAGGGTGAGTGTTGCCCAACGGCCTATTGCCAGCGACTGCCCTTGCTGCAAATTTGGCGCACCTCCAGTCAGTGGCACTAAATTATCGGCCTCGATAGATTCACTCACCACACGGGGTTGGCACCATAAAAAATCACGATACTTACGCAATACACAATCACCCCAAACAAAACGAGGCGATGTATCGGCTCCGGCTAAAATCACATCCTGATAAATTTGCTCAATCACTTTAGAGCCCGGGCGATAATTCTGCCCTAAGCCTAACCAATAACGCAGCACATGGTTTTGCCTTAAATCGCTTAGCTCGGCCAAGGCTGATAAAGATAAGCGGCGAGAACCTAGCAACATACCACCTTCAAGCAAACGCAAATCATCTCTTGCGATTTCATCTAAAAGGGCGGCATCTTGCTGACAGTTTTGTGCCGTGGTTACTATTGAATGCTCCACTCCGGGCCAACGGGCTTTTAAAACAGGCATGATATTTTGGCGAATATAATTGCGCTCAAAATCTGTCGAGGCATTACTTTCATCTTCGATCCACTGCAAACCAAGTTTTTGGGCTTCTTGAATAATTTGTGCTTTAGTGAGCGATAGCAAAGGCCTAACAATAGTTGCCCCATTCGCTAATTGACGTTTAGCCGGAATACCACTTAAGCCATTAACACCGCTACCACGAATTAACCGAGCTATCAGTGTTTCGGCTTGATCTGATAAGTGATGACCTAATAGCAGCACATCCGCAGGGTTAAGATAGCGCTCAAAAACCTCGTATCGAGCAGTGCGCGCTAATTGCTCTATACCTTGTCGGGTGGCATCGGCAGGCAAGCTAACACAGTGCGCCTCAAAGGCGACGCCCAATGCTTTAGTCTCTTGCTCACAGAAATCTTGCCAATACTGGGCATTGGCACTTAAGCCATGATTAACATAAATCGCCCTAATGTTTGTGTTATTTTTTTTAGCTAAAACAGAGGCTTGCAAAAGAAACCTAGAATCAACACCACCACTAAAACCCACCACCCAGTCACCCGAGCAGTGCTGCAAGACAGCATCATTAAATAATTGATTAAAGGAAGGGTTATTCATCATACAGTTACTTTACGCTACAACGTACTTAAAGCCCAAAGTAACTGCAGGGGAACTTAGTTACCGTAAGCCATTAAACGGTTATAACGGCGCTCTAACAACTCGTCTTTGGGGGTTGCTTTTAGCTCTTTTAAAACCGTTAACAAATGCTGCTTTAAGCTTGCTGCGGCTTTATCCATATCGCGATGCGCACCACCTAAAGGCTCTGGAATGGTGTGATCAACAATACCAAGTTTCTCTAATACCGTTGATGTTAAGCCCATCGCCTCTGCCGCCTCGGGAGCTTTCTCTGAGGTTTTCCAAATAATATTAGCGCAGCCCTCAGGGGAGATAACAAAGTAAGTGGCGTATTGCATCATACACAGATGATCACCCACACCAATACCTAATGCACCACCTGAGCTACCCTCACCAATTACCGTACAGATAATGGGTGTGTTTAATCGAGACATCACCGCTAAGTTTTGCGCGATAGCCTCACTAATGCCCCGCTCTTCTGAATCAATACCAGGATATGCCCCGGGAGTATCGATAAAGGTTAAAATCGGCAAAGAGAAGCGTTCGGCCATATTCATTAAACGCAAGGCTTTACGATAACCCTCAGGCTTGGGCATACCAAAATTACGCGCCACTTTATCGTGAACATTACGACCTTTTTCTTGGCCTATAACCATAACTGGCTGGCCATCTAAACGGGCAATACCGCCAACAATGGCTTTATCATCAGCAAAGTGACGATCACCGTGTAACTCATCAAATTGATCAAATACTCTGGAGAAGTAATCGGTACTATACGGACGCTTAGGGTGACGGGCGACTCGCACGATATCCCACGGGCTTAAATCCCCATAAATTTTTTCAGTGAGCTTATGGCTTTTTTCTCTTAGTTTACTTATTTCTTCGGTAATATTGATTTCGTTATCATTACCTACCAACTGCAGCTCTTCTATCTTTTCTTCTAGTTCTGCAATAGGCTGTTCAAAATCAAGATAATTCGGATTCATAGGTTTAAACTCAATCGTTGTTTTATGGCAGGCTTGTGGGTTGACCCAAAAATTAGCGTTATTCTACACCACTAACCTATTACCGTGTACCGCAAAGCAGTTAATTAATCCTGTAATAGCTCAAAAAATAACGGTTTTTACCTTACATATCAGCTTAGTAAGCGAGCATTATTAACGATAAACTAACTGCACATGATCATTACCTAACTCTTCTTTTAAGCGTTGCAGTAGTTCATCACTCGGCTCTACCGCCCACTCCGGCCCCAAGGCAATGCGGCCTTGTACATCCGCACGATGGTAAGCAATAACCACGGGCACACCGCCTGCTACTTTTACCGGATCAAGCAAGCCTTTGAGTTTTTTCTCACAAAGCGTTAATGCCTCTTGCTCCGCATAAAGTGTCAGTAATAATTCTTTAGCGTATTCTTTTCTTAGGGTATTAATCGTTTTTACCGACTTTGCCCGCAGGCTTTTTCCTGTGGCGGCTCGCTCATCACTTACAACCGTTCCATCAATAATCAGGGCGGTATCTTTTTTAATAAAATCGTAACACTCGTTATAAACTTTGCTCAATACCGCCACTTCAATACGATCACTTCTATCATCTAACACTAAAATAGCCATTGAGCCACGGGCGGTTTTTATCTCCCTAACCGACACTACCCACCCTGCTACACGTTGGGTTTCCCGACCAATATTAACCCCACCTAT
>CBDUPS010000296.1:0-2904 GCA_965369155.1 uncultured Spongiibacteraceae bacterium | reverse complement strand
GCAAAGGGGTTGATATTTTAGTGGCAACACCTGGGCGATTATTAGATTTATATCAGCAAGGTGCGGTTAAGTTTAATGAGTTAGAAGTACTCATTTTAGATGAAGCAGACCGTATGTTAGATATGGGCTTTATTCATGACATAAAAAAAATTATGGCGCTATTGCCTAAAGAGCGCCAAACATTAATGTTTTCAGCTACATTCTCTGATCAGATTAGGCAGCTAGCCCGAGGGATTATTCGTAATCCTGTGGAGATTTCGGTAACACCTCGAAACTCAGCGGTTAAATCAGTTGAGCAGTGGGTGTACCCGGTGGATAAAAGTAAAAAGTCCGCCATGCTTATTCACCTAATTAAAAAAAATAACTGGCAGCAAGTGTTAGTTTTTACCCGAACCAAACATGGGGCTAATCGCTTAACTAAAAACTTAGAAGCTCAAAAAATATCAGCGGTGGCAATTCATGGTAATAAAAGCCAAGGGGCGAGAACTAAAGCACTAGCCAATTTTAAATCAGGGGCGGTTCAGATCTTAGTTGCCACCGATATTGCCGCAAGAGGTTTAGATATAGACCAACTACCACAAGTGGTGAATTTTGATTTACCCAATGTTGCAGAAGATTATGTACATAGAATTGGTCGCACGGGCAGAGCTGGGGCAACAGGTGAGGCGGTATCGTTGGTAAGTGCCGATGAATATAAAGAGTTATCTAATATTGAGCGTTTAACCCAGCAGTTGATTGCCCGTAAAGATATTGACGGTTTTGAGCCGGTACATAAATTACCTAGCGCTTCATTAAAAAAGCCCTATAAGCCTAAAAAACCAAAGCAGCCCAAGCAAGGTAATAAAGAGGCTAGATCTTCTGAAAGACCTGCAGGTAATAAAGCACCTAATGTTAAGGCAAGATCAGCGCGGCGGGCTCCTACAGATAAAAATGGTAATAAAAAAACACCGGGTAATAGAAATCATGCTACAAAAAAACATTAATTTAATTGTGCGAATTTAATAATTTACTGGCTACAGGCAATAGCATTAAATTCATCTAGGGTGCAACCAGCGCGCATCTTTAAAAAAGATTTGTAGTCAGCAGGATACAAAAAAGGGCTCTGTCCATCAGCTCGGGTGTAGTAGTTATGGCAGGTTCCTGATCCCCAAGAGAAACGCTTACAGTTCTCTTTTATCCAATCATTATATTGGCGTTGACGAGTAGGATCGGCATCAATAGCACAGATATTTTTTTCAAGCATTTGCTGCATAAGAGTCACGATATTATGCAAATTAGCTTCAATCGATTTAAAGTAAGAAACGGAAAGCACTAAGGCATTAGGGCCTGCAGCTAAAAAATAATTGGGAAAGCCCGATACGGCAATACCTTTATAAGCCTCAGGTGCTTTTTGCATTTCTTCGGCAAGAATACGCTCATGTAAACCTTTAATGGTAATGCGTTCAAAGTCCATTACCTTGTAGCCTGTGCAAAAAATAATAATATCAGCTGATACTTCTTGTTGATCATTACTGATAATGCCTGTCTCAGTAATAGCACTTACACCACTTGCTAGCAAAGTGACATTGTTACGATTTAGTGTGCTGTAAAAATTATCAGATACAAGTGGTCTTTTACAGCCGTAACGACTTTTGGGTGTGACTAGTTTTTGTAACTCAGGATCGTCAATTGATGATGCAATAAATTTACGGCCCATATTTTCAAACATAGCCATACGCTTACTATCCATAATAGTGGCGCCATGAACAAAGTTCATAATGATGCCTTGAGTATTTCTAAATAGTTTGAGTAATGCAGGATAGCGGGTAAAGAGTTTTTTTGTGCGATTGGAGTATTGTTTATTATTACGAGCCACTATCCAATTAGGGCTGCGCTGCATAATGGTTAAGTGTTCAACTTGTGGTGCAATTTCAGGAATAATTTGCACAGCAGAGGCGGCGGAACCAATGACAATAACACGCTTACCTTTAAGGTCGATATTTTTATTCCAGTGAGTGCTATGCCAACTTTCACCTTTAAAACTATTTAAGCCTTTAATATTAGGCAGAGACGGTGAATACTGATTACCCATGGCATTAATCACAAAATCTACAACCTGCTGAGATCCATCAGAAAAATTCAGCTTCCATTTAAGGTCGTTCTGTAATTCACATAAAACAACGGTACGGTTAAATTCTATATAAGGTTCAAGTCCAAATTTTTTTACACAAGACTGTAAGTAAGATTCTATTTCGGTTTGCTTGGCAAAACTTTCAGACCAATTAGGATTTGGTGCATAAGAATAAGTGTAAGAGTGTGCCCATACATCGCAGGCAAGTCCCGGATAGGTGTGTGTATGCCAAGTGCCACCGGCTGCAGACTCTTTTTCATAAATAATAAAATTATTAAAGCCTTGCTGTAATAATTCTCGGCCTGCTGCTATACCTGAAGGGCCGGCACCAATAACGGCTATTTTTTTCTGAGAGTATTTCATTGCTAGGCTACGTCTATTTTTTATTGTGAGTATTATTGTAGCAGCCCTTAACGGTTATTAGATGTAAAGTTGGTAAGGTGTTTTTTTTATTGTTGTATTGTTTCGTGATTAAAAATAAAGTTATCAACTAGTTTTACCTAGAACCATTCGTGGTAAAAATATGCTTTATAAAATTGGTCAGGATGATAATAATGCGTACAGAATTTGATGTAACAAAATTTGGGATTCACTTAGAAGATGAATTTCCCCATTTATTTAGTGTAGATCACGCTGATTGGAACGAATCTTATTTTTTCGATTGGTACGATACTACAGGCACTAATGCTGGTCATTGCCGCATTGGCTGGCATCCAGTGCAACAAAGGGTTCTCTTTTGGCTTTATCTTTATAATGGCTCTGAGTGGTTAATGATAGAAGAGTATCGCTTGCCA
>CBDUPS010000295.1:0-2905 GCA_965369155.1 uncultured Spongiibacteraceae bacterium | reverse complement strand
CAAACTCTGTTTTTATGAATATCTCAGTCGAAAACCCTTCTCGTATGAACAACCGTCGTATTTATGAAACTATCGGTATTCGTTACGAAGATGGTGACAAAATGGCTACGATTATCGATAACGTACGTACCATGTTAGAGAATCACCCCGAAATAGATAACAACCGTACGTTAATCGTTAACTTTACTGAGTTTGGTCACTCATCACTTAACTTTTTTGTTTATACGTTTACCAAAACAACGAAGTGGGTTGAGTTTCATAAAATAAAACAGGATGTATTGTTGAGTATTTTGAACCTTATTACTGAGGAAGGTGCTCAGGTTGCTTTTCCAACCTCTACTATTCATATGGCTGAGGCAGAGATGCTTGAGCAACAGCAGCGGATAGAATCATGACAAAAAGTATTATTGGTATTATTGGTGGAACCGGATTAACCCAATTAAAGCAGATGGATATTACCGATACCGTAGAGGTTTCTACGGAGTATGGTAAGCCATCGGCTGAGGTGCAGTTAGGGACGATAGGTAAGCAGTCCATTGTTTTTTTGCCTCGTCATGGACATCCCCATTCAATTGCACCACACCATATTAATTATCGGGCCAATATTAGGGCGCTACAAAAAATGAATGTCAGTGCCATTATTGCGGTAAATGCGGTAGGTGGTATTTCGGGTGATGCGTTAATCCCAGGGGCTGTTGTTATTCCTCACGATATTATTGATTACACCTGGGGTAGGGAGCACTCTTTTTTTGATGGAATCGCCAACCCCTTGGAGCATATTGATTTCTCTCATCCTTATGATGCGCTATGGCGCTCAAAATTTATAAAAGCAGCGGTTGCCATGGGTATTAAGCCAATGGTTGATTTCGGAGTCTATGGGGCAACACAGGGTCCACGCTTGGAGTCACCCGCTGAGATTACTCGCATGGAGCGAGACGGCTGTTCTATTGTTGGGATGACGGGTATGCCAGAGGCAGCGCTAGCTAAGGAGTTGGCGATTCCTTATGTTGCTATTGGTTTAGTGGTTAATCCGGCTGCGGGGAAGTCAGCTGAGGAAATTACGATGGAAGGTATTCATCAAATCACTAACACAGGAATGCTACAAATAATGCAATTAATCCACCAGGGGCTTAATGTATAAAAGATGACAATAAGTTGGGTACGGCATACTTAAGTCCTAGCAACAGCAAAACAATCGCCAGAATAGGGCGTAGATAATTATCTGGAACTCTACTACTGAGCTTTGTTCCTAATTGCGTCATTGGAATCGAGCCAATAAGCAAGGCAGCGAGTAATACAAAATCAACGTGCCCTAAAAACAAATGTCCAATACCAGCTATTGCGGTTAAAGGTACGGCGTGAGCCAGTTCTGTGCCTATAAGGTTAATGGTGGGTAGTCGATAAAAAATAATCATCAGTACAGCGGTGCCAAACACACCCGCACCAACCGACGATAACGTTACCAATACCCCTAACAGAATCCCTGTAAAGAAAGTGATTGGATAGGCATGACGTCTTAAAAAACCATACTCATCATTATCTTTTCTGCTTCCTGTAGCAAAGGAGACCACTTGGCTTTTAAACAACAAAAGGATAGCTGAAATAACTAGCATAAAGCCTAGAGTCTTGGTTAGTATATGCTGGTAACCTTCTGGTTCACCAAGAAAAAAGTACATAACGAATGCGGTAATGATGGCGGCAGGAAAGCTTCCAGCGCCTAAGGTAAAAGCAACCTTCCAGCGCACAGTGCCTTGCTTGTGGTGAGAATACACCGCCCCAGATTTGGTGGCGGCAGCATAGAGTAGGTCGGTGCCAATGGCGACCTGTGGTGGAATGCCAAATAACAGGAGAAGCGGGGTCATTAAAGAACCACCCCCTATACCCGTTAAACCTATAGCAAGGCCAACTCCTGCACCAGCAAGAATGTAAAATAAGAAATCAATCACAGGAGTTTTTCACACGTTTATTTCAAAGGTGGTAAATGTAGCTGTTTATAGCTATTCTGGAAAGTAACAGTTAATCATATTTTTATTACAAATTAGTATAAGCAAGGTAAGTGTATGAAACTTCAACAAATGCGTTACATATGGGAAGTGGCTCGTCATGATCTTAATGTCTCAGTAAACAGATTCGTATGCTAGAAGATGAGCTTGGGGTAGAGATTTTTGCTCGCAGTGGTAAACATTTAACCCGCGTTACCCCTGCAGGGGAAACCATTCTGAGTACGGTAGGTGAAATTCTTCGTCATGTAGAAAAAATCAAACGGGTAGCTCAAGAATTTTGCGATGAGAAAAAAGGTAGTTTGTCTATTGCGACTACCCATACTCAAGCCCGTTATGCATTGCCTTCTATCATTAAAGGCTTTCGTGATAATTACCCTGACGTATCGCTACACATGCATCAAGGCACCCCTATGCAGATTTCGGAACTAGCCGCCGATGGTACGGTGGATTTTGCGATTGCAACCGAAGCGCTGGAGTTGTTTAGTGATTTGGTAATGATGCCTTGTTATAAATGGAATCGTTGCATTATTGTTCCTAAGACACACCCTCTGGCCAAAGTATCAACGTTATCTATAGAAGATGTTGCCGCCTACCCGGTGGTTACTTATGTTTTTGGTTTTACCGGTCGCTCCAAATTAGATGATGCATTTTTAGAGAAAGGTTTAGCGCCTAATGTGGTGTTTACCGCAGCAGACGCGGATGTGATTAAAACTTATGTGCGTTTAGGTCTAGGGATAGGGATTGTCGCGCAGATGGCATTTGACGAAGAGTTAGATGCCGATTTGGTGTCATTAGATGCCTCCCATCTTTTTGCCCCTAGCATTACTAAAATAGGGTTTCGACGGGGGACTTTCTTGCGCGGCTTTATGTACGAGTTTATAGAGCAATTCGCTCCCCATTTA
>CBDUPS010000294.1:0-2912 GCA_965369155.1 uncultured Spongiibacteraceae bacterium | reverse complement strand
TGTATCATTTTTTGAATATGGATTATCGTAACGATTTACCTGCGGCAAAAATGATTTGGGATCACGATCATAAGTTATTAACAGATGCCTTAGAGTTTTATGCACATATTGAGAAAAAGCTAAAAACCAGTGATTTTACTGAGCTATGTGCCTTGCTCGCAGGCGAGAAAGCTCCTAAAGGTATTAGCAAAGCAAACTGGCAAGCAGCGCAAGCGGCGCACCTAGGTTTTCAGGCCGGTATGGAAGTATTATTAGTGTTGCCTTATGTGGCAGAGAAATCTAATTTCTTCCAACTAAAAGTAAATGCTGATTTATCTCTTAATATTCCTCGTCGTTTAACCGATGAAGATTTACAAGAGAGAATGGCCAGCGTATTAGTTCCGCCACCAGTTTCTAAATCTGATGAGCTAGTATCACCCAGTGGCGGTATGTACTACTCAAGAGAAGCGCCAGAGATGGATACTTATGTAAAAGAAGGCTCTCACTTTAATGAAGGTGACCCGTTATACATTGTTGAAGTAATGAAAATGTTTAATAAGGTTTACGCGCCATTTTCAGGTACTGTTGATAAAGTTCTTGTAGAGCTTGATGGTGCCATTATTAAAAAAGGTCAGCCTATATTTAAAGTGACTCCTGATAAAATTGTTGAAGAGCAAGACCCAGAGGCAGTTGCCGCTCAAAAACAAAAGTCCACAGCCAGCTTTTTTTCGCAACTGGCGCTTTAATAATAGCGATAACAAAGGCTGCCAAATGGCGGCCTTTTTCGTTGTTAATGATATAATAGCCAAACACTTATCTTAGAAAGAATCTGAAGAGAGCCCTTATGATTACCGCTTTAGACCATATTGCCATTGCTGTACCCGATTTAGATAAAGCCATTAAACGCTTTATGGAAGACTTTGGTTTACCCTATGAAGGCCGAGAAGATGTTGCATCAGCAAAAACATCAACCGCTTTTTTCCCATTGCCGCCTACCAGTATTGAGTTGGTTCACCCATTAAATGGTGAAGGCCCAATCGCTAAGTACTTAGAGAAAAAACCAGGGGGCTTACATCATTTATGTTTTCGTAGCGATAACATTGAAGAAGATGTTGCTCGACTAAAAGCTAAAGGCTATCAGTTTTTATCTGACGCGCCACAACCCGGTGCTCATAACTCAATGGTTATTTTTATTCATCCTAAATCTTGTGATGGTGTGTTGATTGAAATTAATCAGCCGGCAGATGAACATTAAATCTTAATTGCATCGTTATAAAAGCACTGAACAAATAAGCATATTTTAAGGGGAAAAGCATGTCTGATTATTCACCAAAACCTGCCACTGTAGCCCAATGGCAAACCGCAGCAGAACGATTATTAAAAGGTAAGCCAGTTGAGTCGTTAACCTGGAATACCCCTGAAGATATTCCAATTAAAGCACTATACACAAAAGCCGATACCGACAACTTACCTTATGCCGATACCATGCCTGGCATTGAGCCATTTTTACGTGGGCCACAGGCAACTATGTATGCAGGTCGTCCTTGGACTATTCGTCAGTATGCGGGCTTCTCTACCGCAGAAAAATCCAATGCGTTTTATCGTCAAGCACTAGCTGCTGGTGGGCAAGGTGTTTCTGTTGCCTTTGATTTAGCGACTCACCGCGGCTATGACTCAGATCATCCCCGTGTATCGGGTGATGTAGGTAAAGCCGGTGTTGCGATTGATTCCGTTGAAGACATGAAAATACTTTTTGACGAAATCCCCTTAGATAAAGTGTCGGTCTCCATGACCATGAATGGCGCAGTATTACCTATTTTAGCAGGCTATATTGTTGCGGCAGAAGAGCAGGGCGTTACGCAAGATAAGCTAGCAGGCACCATTCAAAATGACATTCTTAAAGAGTTTATGGTGCGTAATACTTATATTTATCCACCTAAACCTTCGATGAAAATTATTGGTGACATCATTGCTTATTGCTCTAGCAACATGCCTAAATTTAATACTATTTCTATTTCTGGTTACCATATACAAGAAGCCGGTGCCGATGCAGCCCTTGAATTAGCCTATACCTTAGCTGATGGTAAAGAATATATTCGTACCGCGATTGATGCCGGTTTAAGCATTGATGACTTTGCCCCGCGCTTATCGTTCTTTTGGGGCATTAGCATGAACTTTTACATGGAGATTGCTAAATTAAGAGCAGGGCGTTTATTGTGGTCACGTATTGTTGATGAATTTAATCCCACCAATATCAAATCAAAAATGTTGCGTACCCACAGCCAAACATCAGGCTGGTCATTAACCGAGCAAGACCCATACAACAATGTGGTGCGTACGACTATTGAAGCGATGGCAGCCGTTTTTGGTGGCACACAGTCATTACATACCAATGCACTAGACGAAGCGATTGCTCTGCCTACTGAATTCTCTTCACGTATCGCCCGTAATACCCAATTAGTTATTCAAGAAGAAACCGGCATCACTAAAGTTGTTGATCCTTGGGGCGGTTCGTACATGATGGAAAGCATCACTCAAGACTTAGCAGATAAGGCTTGGGAGATTATTGAAGAAATTGAACAGCAAGGTGGCATGGCTAAAGCGATCGAAACCGGTATGCCAAAACTTCGTATTGAAGAATCAGCCGCTAAAAAACAAGCCCGTATTGACCGTGGCGAAGATGTTATTGTTGGTGTTAATAAATACCAACTAGATAAAGAAGACCCTGTTGAAATTTTAGATATTGACAATGAAGAGGTTAGAAACTCACAGATTTCTCGCCTTAAAGCTATTCGTGATAAGCGTGATGAAGCAGCCTGTGAAGATGCCTTAGAAGCTATTTATCAATGTGCCAATGGTGGTGAAGGTAACCTACTAGATTTGGCCATTAAAGCAACTCGCTTGCGTTGTACAGGTGGTGAAATCTCTTATGC
>CBDUPS010000293.1:0-2922 GCA_965369155.1 uncultured Spongiibacteraceae bacterium | reverse complement strand
TCGCGCGGTCTCCAATTCGCGGGCCAGCAAGCGCGCAAAGTCCGCCGCAACGCGCTCCGACGGTGATTCCTCCCGTTCCATGGAGTGGCCTTTTGTTCGCCCTGCTTGATCGGCGTAGATTTCGCCGTCTTTTAAACGAATAAACGACGTTGGTAACGGTGAAACAATAGAGGAAAAGCCAAACATTTGTTTTTTTATATACTCTAAGTAATCGTCCCCTAACCCCATTTGCTTAAAAAAGCGCTGGGTATTCCACGCTAACTCACCCTCTTTAGGAGTGCTGTAAATACGAGCAGACAAGTATTCCAGTGCTGACATATACAAAGGCACTTTCCAATAGTCACAAATCCAACCCGCAAGACCAATATGATCTGGGTGCATATGTGTGCAAATCACTTGTTTGATGGGTTTATCGCTAAAGTACTGTGTAAATATTTTTAACCAGAGCTCTTTAGTGGCAGGCGTTTTCATTCCCGTATCAACAACAATCCAACCATCATCATCTTCTAGCACATATAAATTAATGTGATCCAAAGCAATGGGTAAAGGCATTCGCAACCAAAATACGCCATCAGCAACTTGTTTTATTTCTGCACTTTTAGGAGCTTCATCCCATGGAAACGTCAACAGCTCTTGGCTCACTTAATTTCTCCCGCTGCATGACGAGCTGCAATATAACCAAAGGTAAGAGCCGGCCCAATAGTTGCCCCAGCCCCAGGGTAACTATTACCCATCACAGCACCCGAGCAGTTACCTGTTGCATAAAAACCATCTATTACATCGCCTGTGGTATTTAACACGCGTCCAAACTCATCACACTTTAATCCACCCTTGGTGCCTAAATCGCCGGGCCAAATATTGATTGCGTAAAATGGCGGTTCCTCTATTGGTGCCAAACAAGGATTCGGTTTTATTTTAGGGTCGCTATAATAACGATCTTGGATAGTTTCACCTCTGCCGAAGTCTTCATCTTTTCCTGAACGGGCAAATCGATTAAACCGTGTTACCCCTGCCACTAAACCATCAGCACTAATGTCACATAAATCCGCTAGATGTCTTATGCTATCGGCTTTCTTTAAAAAGCCTGACGAGAAATAAGCCTCAGGAACTTTTTCATCGGGCATAACTTCTCCGGGTAAAATTCGCCCATTACCCACGGTATAATGACGGCGATAACGGGCATCAAATATCATGACTGCGGGTATCGAAGGGCTCTCTTCAGAATTTGCTTGGTACTGACCTTTAACCACATCCTCATAGGGCGCAGCTTCATTACAAAACCGTTGGCCTTTTTTGTTCACATAAATACAGCCAGGCAATGATTTCCCCACAATCTGTGCTTCAGGTAAGCCATCGGGAAGAATCATCGTTGGAGTCCACCAAGCGCATTGCATAAATTCCACATCTGCACCAATAGCCTGACCCATTTTTATACCTTCACCTAAGTCCCCAGGATTGGCGTTAGTCCATTGGTTACCAATAGGTGACTGTTGATACTGCTCGCGCATTTCGGTGTTATGGGCAAAACCACCGGTAGCCATTAACACCCCTTTTTTTGCTTTAATTTTTATTTGCTTCCCGTCTTTTGCAACAAGCACACCAACAAGCTTATCCTGCTCTACTATTAATTGTTTCGCTTCGGTGTTTAACCAAAGAGGAATATCAAAGTCTAATAACGAGGCTCTTAATCTACCGACAATACATTCCCCTAACGTTAAACGATCATCTCGCTGCTTTGCTAACCGCCCTTTTATATCCGCGTAATAACACAGTAATCGCCAAGCAATAATTCGCATTTGATGAAACTTAGACTGCATAACATCATGAGCTTCTATGGCTGTTAAGGTAATCTTGCCTAAAATTCGTTCGCCATTTGGTGGGCGTATTTTCTCCCCTTCTGCGCCTAGTTCACGAAAACTAAAAGGCGCAGGATCAAGAGACCTACCCCCCACCTTGCCTCCTTCAAACTCAGCATAATAATCTGCATACTCAACCGCGGCGTTAAATTTTAAACGAGAGTTTTTCTCCATAAACTGGATCATTTGTGGGGCATTCTCGATATATGCTTTGATTCTTGTTTCATTGCCTTCAGGGCCAATCACTTTTGATAAATATTGCCATGCCTCTTCGGCAGAATCTTTTAAGCCCTTTTCTTTCATTAAGTGATTATTAGGCACCCAAGCAACGCCTCCTGACATAGCAGTTGTACCACCGTAAAGACTTGATTTTTCTATTACTAAAGCATCTAACCCCGCTTTTTTAGCAACAATTGCCGCAGTCATACCACCGCCACCGCTGCCAATGACCAAAAAATCAACCGTATGGTTCCAGTCTGTCAAGCTACCTCTCCCTCTAAAAATATAATGTGAGCATTATAGTCAAATAGTCTTTAAGGCCATATTACATTGCAGTAACAGGTAAAAAATTAAAAAATTTATTAGCCCTACTATAGGGTTTTGCTTATAATTCGGGGGATAATTTAAACGGCCACGAGGACTCACATGAAAGAAATAGAGCGATTAATTCAAGGGTTTGCTTCATTTAAAAATCAATGTCACTCAGGAGAGCTTGATGAGTTTCAATGCTTAGTGTCCGAAGGTCAGCACCCAAAAGTCTTAATGATTGCTTGTGTTGACTCTCGTGTAGACCCTGCCCTAATTACACAATCTAATTTTGGCGAAATGCTCGTACTACGGAATGTAGCCAATCTTGTACCGCCATACCGCACCGATAGCCATTATCAAACCACAGCCTCTACTATTGAGTTTGCCGTTGGCAAAATGAATGTTGACCATATCATTGTAAAAGGTCACTCCCAATGTGGTGGCATTACCTCTTTACTACAAGATGTAACCAACAATGAAAAAACATTTGCCTCAGATCACCCTCTTGGGGAATGGATGCAAATCATGGAGCACGATG
>CBDUPS010000292.1:0-2932 GCA_965369155.1 uncultured Spongiibacteraceae bacterium | reverse complement strand
AAAGCCAGTTTTTCTGATCAATCTTTTTTACCAGAAGGTCGCCGGTTAGTTGCGGTTAACTCAATTAACTGGGCCAGAATCATGGCACAAATTGTGTATTATTTTACCTCGGCTATTGCATTAGGTGCTCCACATCGCCCGGTTTCTTATTCGGTTCCTACCGGAAACTTTGGTGATATTTTTGCAGGTTATATGGCATCAAGAATGGGATTACCGATTGAGCAGTTAATTATTGCCACCAATAAAAACGATATTCTGCATCGCTTTATGAGTAACAATCGTTACGAAAAACATCAGCTAGAACATACCTTATCACCTAGTATGGATATTATGATTTCGAGTAACTTTGAGAGAATGCTATTTGAATTACATAATCGTGATGGTGCAGCGATTGCTAATTTAATGGAAAAATTTGAAACACAATCGGTATCGGTAAGTGATGAGGTTTTTGCGAAAGCACGGAAACTGTTTAGTAGTTTTACCGTGGATGATGAAACTACTTGCGAGACGATTCGCTCAGTATTTGAGGCTAATGAATACTTACTTGATCCCCATTCGGCAATTGGCTTAAAAGCCGCCCGTGAATGCTGGAATAATAAAGCAACGCCGATGATTACCTTGGCCACAGCACACCCTGCTAAGTTTCCTGAGGCGGCGTTAAAGTCTGGGCAAAAACAAGAGCCAGCTTTGCCACATCATATGGCTGATTTGTTTGAGAAAGAAGAGCGCTTTCATGTGTTAGAAAAAGACTTATCTAAGGTGCAGCAGTTTATTGCTAAAAATATTACCGCATAATTATTTAATCTTATGACACAACAACGTCGAATCATAAAACAAAGAGCGCCGGAATTATCCGGCGTTTCTATTAGTGGCTGTGAGGATATGCCTGCGTTATTACAGCAGGTTTATCGTGCCCGTGGCATTACCTCGCAAGATCAACTCTGCAAAGATTTAGCCGCATTAGAGCCGCCAGAAACCATGCTAGGCATTGTTGATGCGGCGAATATTTTAGTACAAGCGATAAAAAATAATCAGCGCTTATTAATTGTGGGCGATTTTGATGCAGATGGTGCCACGAGTGTGACTTTATGCCTGTTGGCTTTGCGGGCGATGGGTATGCAGCAGGTCGATTTTTTAGTGCCTAATCGTTTTGAATATGGTTATGGATTATCTCCGGAAATTGTTAGTTTAGCTTGTGAGCAGTCCCCCGATATTATCATGACTGTTGACAATGGCATCTCAAGTATAGCGGGAGTGAACGCTGCACAAGAGGTCATTATTACAGATCATCATCTGCCCGGTGATGTGGTTCCTCAAGCAGATGCTGTGGTAAATCCTAATCAACAAGGCTGTACGTTTAACAGTAAAGCCTTAGCAGGTGTGGGGGTTGCCTTTTATTTAATGATTGTGTTGCGTAAGCGTTTGCAAGAGGAAGGCTGGTTTACCCAGCAGGCTATTAACGTACCTAATTTGGCGGACTACTTAGACTTAGTTGCTTTAGGTACTGTGGCGGATGTAGTGCCGCTAGATAGTAATAATCGTATTTTAGTTTACCAAGGGTTACAGCGTATAAAAGCAGGTTATTGTCGCCCAGGTATTACAGCTATGCTTGAGATCGCCGGCAGAAATCCCCAATCTATTGTTGCCACTGATTTAGGTTTTGCTATTGGTCCAAGGCTTAATGCCGCAGGGCGATTAGATGACATGACCATCGGTATTAATTGCTTATTAGAAAATGACTTATCACAGGCGCGTATAAAAGCGGCGGAACTGGATGCACTTAATATAGAGCGTCGGGCAATAGAACAGGGGATGAAAGATAATGCGCTAACTCAAGTAGAGACTTTTTTAAATGCCGAGGACTTCAAGCAAAAACCTGTAGCCTTTTGTTTGTATAAGGAGGACTGGCATGAAGGGGTTGTTGGTATTGTAGCCTCTAGAATCAAAGAGCTTTTTCATCGACCTGTTATTGCCTTCGCTCAAACGGCAGAAGGTAAAGTAAAAGGCTCTGGGCGCTCTATCGCAGGTTTACATATTAGAGATGTGTTGGCGAATATTGATGCAAGAAATCCCTATTTAATTGATAAGTTTGGGGGCCATGCGATGGCTGCCGGATTAAGTTTATCTGAAGATAATTTAGCCGATTTTCATGAAGCCTTTTTGCAAGAGATAAAACAGCTAGCAAATCCCGATATTTTTGAAGAAGTATTATTAACAGATGGCCAGTTATCTAAAACAGACTTTGCTTTAGATGTAGCTATGTTATTAAAAGAGGCAGGACCTTGGGGGCAACAATTTCCTGAGCCGAGTTTTTCGGGAATATTTAAAGTAGTGAATAAACGAATTTTAAAACAGAAGTACCTTAAGTTACAGGTTCAGCCTATTGGCAGTAATTTAGTGACAGATGCTATTTATTTTAATGCTGAAAACATCATTGATTCGGTAGAAGAAGGCCAAACTATAGAGCTTGTGTATAAATTAGCAATTAATGAATACCGTGGTAATCAGAGCTTACAGCTTATGATTGATTGGCTACAAATTTAAGTAAAGAGTTCAGACTCAAACATGGGTCTGGCACTTTGTACATACTGCATATAACTATCTTCTTCTTGTCTAAAGCGCATTTCGTATTCGTGGTTTTTACCCGAACTGATTTTTTTCATCGGACTTTCTCCACAATTTACTCTAAATAACGCCAGAATCGAGGCTCCGGGATGGAGACTCAATGGCATATTAACAAAATTCGAGTCCCTGGAAGTTTGCGGTTTTACGCTGCTTTTCCAACATCTCGGCGAACTCAATGAAGGAGCCCGTATAGGAGCCGTTTCGGGCCGTCTTCAGTGAAAATTTACCTTCATTATTGTAGTAACCGGGCGTGCAATTTTCGAAATAGGCCTGACGGGCCTGGTTCATGGTGACGACCTGGTCGACC
>CBDUPS010000291.1:0-2936 GCA_965369155.1 uncultured Spongiibacteraceae bacterium | reverse complement strand
TGATGGCATACGACCAAGTAATGCAGATACTTCGGTTCCCGCCAAGGTATAACGATAAATATTATCGATAAAAAGTAAAACATCACGGCCTTCATCGCGGAATTTTTCCGCCATAGTTAAGCCTGTTAGAGCAACACGTAACCGGTTACCAGGTGGCTCGTTCATCTGTCCGTAAACCATCGCCACTTTTGACTCAGTGAAGGTAGTCACGTTAACAACACCAGCTTCCTGCATCTCGTGGTAAAAGTCATTACCCTCACGAGTACGCTCACCTACACCAGCAAAAACCGATAAGCCGGAATGTTCGGTTGCAATGTTGTTAATCAATTCCATCATGTTTACTGTTTTACCAACCCCAGCACCACCAAATAATCCCACTTTACCACCCTTAGCGAAAGGGCAAACTAAGTCGATTACTTTGATGCCGGTTTCTAATAACTCTTCTGATGCTGACAACTCATCATAAGCGGGAGCATCTCGGTGAATAGACATACGCTCTTTTTCACCAATAGGACCACACTCATCAATTGGATTACCCAATACATCCATAATACGGCCTAGCGTTTCTATTCCTACAGGAACAGAAATGGGTTCGTTGGTGTTATTTACCAATAAACCACGAGAAATACCTTCTGATGAACCCATAGCGATAGTACGAACCACGCCATCACCTAGCTGTTGTTGTACCTCAAGAGTTAACCCTTTCTCTGTTACCATTAAGGCATCATAAATCTTTGGCACGGCGTCCCGTGAAAACTCAACATCAATTACCGCACCAATAATCTGTACAATTCGTCCGCTACTCATTTCCGGATTCCTCTTAACTCAAAATTCTATAAAAGTTTTTTGTCTGCTGTGCTGCCTTATACCGCTGCTGCACCGCTTACAATCTCTGACAATTCTTGTGTAATCGCCGCTTGTCTGGCTTTGTTGTAAACCAGCTGTAAATCATCAATTAAATCACCTGCGTTATCGGTGGCATTTTTCATAGCCAACATCCGAGCTGCTTGTTCACAGGCCATATTCTCAACCACGGCCTGATAAACTTGCGACTCCACATAACGAACTAATAGTTTATCTAATAACTCTTTCGCATCAGGCTCATAAATATAATCCCAATGATGCTTCATACCGTCATCAGCTTCTGGCTTAAGCGGCAACAATTGTTCACACGTTGGTGTCTGAGTCATTGTGTTAACAAACTCATTACTTACCAAAAATAATCTATCAACAGAGCCCTGCTCATACGAATCAAGCATTGTTTTAACGCTGCCTATTAAGCTGGCGATAGAAGGTGATTCACCTAAGTCTTTGCTTGCAGCAACAACATTACCACCATAGTTCTTAAAAAATGCTGTTGCTTTTGCTCCAACCAAACACAGGTCAATTTCAACATCTATGTCATTAAAGCTTTTCATTTCTTTAATGGCTCGTTTAAATAAATTAATATTTAAACCTCCACAAAGGCCTCTATCAGTAGAAACAATAATGAAACCAACGCGTTTTACTTCTCGTTCGCTCATATACTGATGCTGATACTCTGCATTCGCATTCGCAATATGACCAACAACCGATCTGATTCGCTGAGCATAAGGCTTACCTAAACTCATTCTTTCTTGAGCCTTACGCATTTTACTTGCAGCAACCATCTCCATTGCACTGGTAATTTTTTGAGTGCTCTGAATGCTGTTTATCTGTGTTTTAATCTCTTTTCCGCTTGCCATAATTCCTACTCAAGCTGAAAGTTAAAGCAGGCAATATGCCTGCCCCCTAGATGCTACCAAGCTTGTGTTGCTTTAAAGCGCTCAAGCAACGACTTAAATTGAGCGCTATACTCGTCGTTCCAGTCGCCTTTTTCTGCAATGGCTTTCATCGTATCGGCAAACTCACTGTTAGCAAACGAAAGTAATGCTGACTCAAAGTCACCAATTTTAGCCACTTCAACATCATCAAGATGGCCTTCGTTAACAGCAAAAATAATTAATCCCATCTCTGCTACATTTAATGGCGAGTATTGCTTTTGCTTCATTAGTTCTGTTACACGCTCACCGTGATCAAGCTGTGCTCGAGTTGCATCATCAAGATCCGAAGCAAACTGAGAGAAAGCGGCCAATTCACGGTACTGAGCTAAGGCTGTACGAATACCGCCAGAAAGCTTTTTAATAATTTTTGTTTGCGCGGCACCACCTACACGAGAAACCGAAATACCCGCATTCATTGCAGGTCGAACACCCGCATTAAACATATCTGTTTCAAGGAAGATCTGACCATCGGTGATTGAAATCACGTTGGTTGGTACGAATGCAGATACGTCACCTGCCTGTGTTTCAATAATAGGTAACGCGGTTAATGAACCCGTTTTGCCCTTAACCTCACCATTGGTAAAGTTTTCAACATAATCTTCATTAACTCTAGCCGCTCTTTCCAACAAACGTGAGTGAAGATAAAAAACATCTCCAGGATAAGCTTCACGACCCGGCGGGCGGCGAAGTAACAAAGAAATTTGACGATAAGCCCAAGCCTGCTTAGTTAAATCATCATAAATAATTAAAGCATCTTGTCCACGATCACGATAATACTCACCAATAGTACAACCCGCAAAAGGAGCCAAAAACTGCATAGCCGCAGGATCAGACGCTGTAGCCGCAACAATTACGGTATGCTCCATTGCGCCATGCTCTTCTAACTTTCTAACCACCGAGGCAACTGAAGAAGCTTTTTGACCAATAGCCACATAAACACACTTAATGCCAGAGCCTTTCTGGTTAATAATCGCATCAACAGCAATCGCTGTTTTACCGACCTGACGGTCACCAATAATCAATTCCCGCTGACCACGACCAATAGGTACCATGGCATCAACGGCTTTTAAACCAATTTGTACAGGCTGATCAACGGATTGACGGGCAATAACACCAGGAGCTACTTTTTCAATC
>CBDUPS010000290.1:0-2940 GCA_965369155.1 uncultured Spongiibacteraceae bacterium | reverse complement strand
CTCGCTATTGAGCAGCGTATGCAGCAGCTAATTGCCACCGATTATGATGTGGTAAAAAAGATGGTGTCGCGGGATGAAGCTTTAGATGTTTTTTTTCAGCGAGAAGAGCACTATAAAGTTGAAATTATCGAAAAGGATATTCCTAAAAGCCAGCCACTTATTGGGCTTTACCATCACCAAGAATATATTGATATGTGTCGTGGGCCACATGTACCCAATACCTCATTTTTAAAGCACTTTAAACTCACTAAAATTGCCGGTGCTTATTGGCGAGCTGATGCAAATAACGCCATGTTACAACGTATTTATGGTACTGCCTGGGCTACCAAAAAAGAGTTAAATGCTTATATTACTCGTATTGAAGAAGCGGAAAAACGTGACCATAGAAAAATTGGTAAAAAGCTTAATTTATTCCACACCCAAGAAGAAGCTCCGGGTATGGTTTTTTGGCACCCCAAAGGTTGGACGTTGTATCAAGTAGTTGAGCAATATATGCGGGCTAAGCAAATTGCCAATGGGTATCAAGAAATAAAAACCCCACAAATTGTTGATTTTTCGTTGTGGCAAAAATCCGGCCATGCGGCAAAGTTTTCCGACAATATGTTTTCGTTGGAGTCTGAAGGCAGAGACTACGCAGTAAAGCCAATGAACTGCCCCTGTCATGTACAGGTGTATAATCAAGGTTTAAAAAGCTACCGTGATTTACCTTTGCGTTTAGCGGAGTTTGGCTCCTGTCATCGTAACGAGCCTTCTGGTTCTCTACACGGTTTGATGCGTGTCCGTGGCTTTACTCAAGATGATGCACATATTTTTTGTACCGAAGAACAAATTCAGCCTGAGGTATCAGACTTTATTGATTTGTTGCATGAGGTTTACCATGATTTTGGTTTTACCGATTTAATCTATCGACTTTCAACTCGCCCAGAAGAGCGGGTGGGGAATGATGAAAGCTGGGATAAAGCTGAAAAAGCCTTAGCAGATGCTCTGAATAGTAAGGGGCTACCTTGGGAAGAGCTTCCAGGGGAAGGGGCTTTTTATGGGCCTAAAATTGAGTTTTCATTAAAAGATTGTTTAGGACGAGTATGGCAGTGTGGCACCATACAGGTTGATTTCTCAATGCCTAATCGTCTTGATGCTCAGTTTATCGCTGAAGATGGTAGTCGACAAACACCGGTTATGTTGCACCGAGCGGTATTAGGCTCTTTTGAGCGTTTTATTGGTATTTTGATAGAGCATTATGAAGGTAGCTTTCCTGGATGGTTATCCCCAGAGCAAGCTGTTATTCTAAACATTACCGATAAGTTTGCTGATTATGCTGAAAAAGTAACCAATTCCTTAAAAAATAATGGGATAAGGGCTATTTCGGACTTGAGAAATGAGAAGATCGGCTATAAAATCCGCGAGCACACAATACAGCGTGTCCCTTATCTGTTGGTCATAGGTCAAAAAGAACAAGATGAAGGCACTGTGTCGGTTAGAACTCGTGAAGGTGACGATTTAGGCTCGATGACAATAGAAGCATTTATGTCACATTTGAAAGAAGCCATATAGTATTGATACCTTTACATTATATAAATTACATTGGAGATTTGAATTATTAAAAGCGGAAGTGGAAAAAAAGGAAAGGCAGCTGTTAATGAAGATATTGAAGCGGAAAATGTACGCTTAATAGCCGAAAATGGAGATCAAGTTGGTGTTGTCTCTTTAGCAGAGGCTCTCGCTACCGCCAAGGCCGCAAGCCTTGATTTGGTTCAAATGTCAGATTCCGACCCCATGGTCTGTAAAGTAATGGACTATGGGAAGCACTTGTTTGAGCTTAAAAAGCAAAAAGCAGCTTCAAAAAAGAAGCAAACTCGAACACAAGTGAAGGAAATAAAGTTTCGTCCTGGAACGGAAGATGGAGACTATCAGGTTAAACTACGCAACCTGATACGTTTCTTAGAGCACGGGGATAAAGCCAAAGTAACACTACGGTTTCGTGGTCGTGAAATGGCTCACCAGGAGCTTGGCATGGCCCTGTTAAAGCGAGTTGAGACTGACTTGCTTGAATACGGTTCTGTTGAGTTACACCCCAAAATGGAAGGTCGCCAGTTAACCATGGTTATCGCTCCTAAAAAGAAGAAGTAGTTGTAAGGCTACTTTATAAACAATTGTGCTAAATGCGTAGTGGAGAAAGAAAATGCCAAAAGCAAAAGTCCATAGCGGGGCGGCTAAACGCTTTAAAAAAACCGGTTCTGGTTATAAGCGTAAATCAGCTCATAAAAGTCACATCTTAACGAAGATGACTACCAAGCGTAAACGCCAATTACGGGGTACGAGTGCAGTACATGCCTCTGATCAGGTACTTGTTAATCGTTTGTTACGAGCCAAATAGGTTCATAGTCATTACTACTATATTGTTAAGAGGATAAAAAGATGGCCCGAGTTAAAAGAGGTGTGGTTGCACGCCGTCGCCACAAAAAAATATTAAAACAAGCCAAAGGTTACTACGGTGCTCGTAGTCGCGTATTTCGTGTTGCCAAGCAAGCGGTTATTAAAGCTGGTCAATATGCATACCGTGACCGTCGTCAGCGTAAGCGTCAGTTCCGTGCATTATGGATTACTCGTATTAATGCTGCGTCACGGGCAAATGGCTTAAACTATAGCCGTTTTATTGCTGGTTTGAAAAAGGCTAATGTTGCTTTAGATAGAAAAGTGCTGGCAGATATTGCTGTACATGACAAAGCTGCATTTACTGCGATCGTAGAAAAAGCGAAAGCAGCACTAGCCTGAAAATTAAAATCCTAGGTAGAATGTCTGCCTAGGTCATTGTTGTAATAAGGGAAAGCGCTGTTGCTCTTTCCCTTTTTCGTTTTATTAATACTGGATGGAATATTCATGGAGCAGTTACAGATACTGTCACAAGAGGCTCAGCAGGCCATCGAATCAAGCGACTCCGTT
>CBDUPS010000289.1:0-2969 GCA_965369155.1 uncultured Spongiibacteraceae bacterium | reverse complement strand
AAAATTAGATGCAAATAAGGGGGGTTAGTGGGTCAGTTTTAAGTGCAAATCAACACTTTCCCACAGAAAACAAAATCTGGTGTTGAAATGCGTTATGAGTTTGAGTTTGATTCACCTAATCCTATGGAGCGTATTGCTAAGAAAAAAGCACCTAATATAGCTAAGAAGGCGAATAAGTTTTTTGAAGCTTTAGGTTGGGTGTTATATCCCGAGCCAGCGGGACCAAAGAAGAGTGGCTATGAATGTTCAGTTTTTGATAAAACTTTAGAGGAAGAGTTTGAAAAGGCTTACGGAAAATCTGGTCCTAGAGGTAGGCTGAATGAGAAGGATGCTAAAGCTTTTCTTGATTCAATGAGGGCAAAATACCCAGAGAAAATGAAAGAGTATTACTCTGATTCAGAGAGCATGATTAACGATGCTAACAATAAAGCAAATGAGCATGAGTATAATGAAATTTACAAGTAAAATTGTATGTGCATATTGGGTACTTGGCTGCTTTTCGATTTATTTAGCTACGAAGTACCCTGATGTTTATAATGGGTACTTTTTTAATCTAAATTATACTGGTGAGCTTAATTGGTATGGAGTGATAGCTTTTTACTTAGTCATGCTATTCGAGATATTAATAGTTCTCTTTGGTATTATTAGGGAGAAATTAAATATAAGTTTTATATTGTTGATGATAATAACTGTAGTTTGGATTTTAATTAATTCAAAGCCTTCCTTTAATTATATAGTGCATATTTTTTGGTTAATCGGGATTGATGTTTTTTTATTTAGACGTTTACTGGTAAAAAAGCGAACAACGGAATAATAAGAATAAACATGGACAGGCATAACTTAAAGAGAAAATAAAAGAGGTCGAAGAGATTAAAAAGTAATCCTGCCGTCATTCAAATGCTTTAATGCTTAACTACTCCACTATTAACCCACCTCTGGGCTATGTCTTGACTAATTTTAAGTGCCAATTACCTACTAAGGTGAGTTAGTTCTACATACTTATTAATATATTGGTTTATATATGAAGTTCTCTTTTATGTAATAAGTTATTTTGTGTATACTTGTGTATATACATTGTGCGGTTAGCATTAATTGATAGTTCACTTAGAGGGGATTGATATGAGCACAGTAACAACCGAATCAGATAGTAGGGGTTCTAATAGAGATGCTATTGTTAAAGCAACTCACATTAGAAGAAGAGGTAATTCAGCAGGCATTAATCTACCTGCCAAAGCGTTAGTGGTGTCTGGACTGACAGTAGATAGTGCTGTCTCTATCGAAGCCACCGATGGTGAGATTATTATTAAAGCTGCTAAGCCAGAAATCACTTTAGAGTACTTGTTGTCACAATCGACAGCAGCGAAACTGAAGAAAAGTAATGAAGACACTGATTGGCTTAATGATGATGTGCAAGGTGCGGAGTTAATATAACGAATGGCAAGAATAACAATACCGAATCAAGGAGACATTGTTTGGTTGGACTTTAATCCAACGAAAGGGCATGAGCAGAAAGGGCATCGACCAGCATTGGTGGTTTCTCCTAAATCCTTTAATAAATTAACGGGTTTAAGTTGGGTAGTACCTATCACCAGTACAAAGCGAGGCCATGCTTTTGAAGTGGACATTAAAGGTGTAAAAGAAACAGTGACAGGTGTTGCTATCACACATCAAATTAGATCAATTGATTACAAGGCACGGCATTTAGCCAAAAAAGACAAAGCTACTCCCGATGAGTTGCAAGATGTATTGGATCGGCTGCAAGCGGTGATAAAGTAATTAACCACAACTAAGACCCAAACAAAATAGCCCAGAACTCGCATCTGGGTTATTTTTGTGCCTATACTTAAGTCTGCCAATGAGCAAAGTTCTTTAAGCCTTTATACCGCAATACTTCCAGCCCTACATAGATGTCTGACGGTTCTAGGTACGTCTGGAAAATAGAGATTGTTGAGGTCTATGATGGGGGCGAATGTTATTTTCATGGAGAATTTGATGTAATGGGTAATGCCATTAAGTTCTTTTCATTTAATGGTGATAGTTGATGTGAAAGATAATAAAACAATCAGACTCAGAGTAGTATTCCCAATACCTACCCATACGAGACTGTAAAAAAAACTGTGTAACTGTTTATCATTAAAACAAACATGGACAGGCACAAGTTGAAAAGAGAATAAAAGGGATTGGAGAGATTAAAAAGTAATTAGTTTTAGGTATGACCTGCGATTCCCTGGACAGTATTACGAGAAGAAAATAAAGCAAAGGCTGCGAGCAAAAGCCTTAAAGGTAGGCTTATGGTGTGTGTCATTTTAGGCCTTTGCTTTCCAACGATTAAGCAACAACGAGTTCCCTAAAACCATAATGCTACTAAAGGCCATGGCGCCCCCTGCAATCATGGGGTCTAAAAGGCCAAAAGCAGCTAGTGGGATTCCCAGAGCATTAAAAATAAATGCCCAGAATAAATTCTGTTTTATTTTGTTCCATGTGGCTTTGGATATATCAATTGCATCAATAACTAATAATGGGTTAGAGCGCATTAAGGTGATGGTGGCTGTTTCCATAGCAACATCAGTGCCGGTGCCCATAGCAATGCCTACATCGGCCTCGGCTAAGGCAGGGGCATCATTAATGCCGTCACCTACCATGGCAATCCACTGTAACTTGTCATTGCGTAAGCCGGCTAAAATGGTGGCTTTGTTTTCAGGTTTAATGTTGGCGTACACATCATCTAAGCCTAGCTGACGGGCGATATCATCAACCACACCTTGGTTATCGCCACTAATCATTAGTGTTTTTATGCCTAGCTCGTGTAGTGCGTCAATAGACTGCTTACTGGTTTCTCTGAGTTTATCGGCTAAAGCAAAAATGGTTTTGACTTCTCCATCAACAGATAAATACACCAGTGTAGCGTGGGAGAAGGCAGGGTTGAGTTGCCAGTCAGGCACAGCAATGCCTTCTTGTTTTAGAAGGTC
>CBDUPS010000288.1:0-2984 GCA_965369155.1 uncultured Spongiibacteraceae bacterium | reverse complement strand
ATGATGGGTATGCGGTATTAACTTTTGGCGCTGGTTGTCAGGGTTGTGCACAAATTGATTTAACCGTAAAACAAGGGGTAGAAAAATTATTGTTGGAGAAAATCCCTGGGTTAAAAGGAGTGCAAGATGAAACTGATCACTCTGATCGTAGTAATGCGTATTTTTAATAAATACATTCTGTGTAAGAAAAAAAGCCAGTTTTTATGCTGGCTTTTTTGATGGAGTAAAATTCAATAAAAAACTATCGACTCCGGTTAGGTAATACCGCCTTTATTTTATCGCGTAAAGACAATAGGGCTTTCTCTGTTGTTTCCCAATCCATACAGCCATCAGTAATAGAAACCCCATATTGCAGATCTTCTAAATTATCAGGGATAGATTGATTACCGTGATTGATGTTACTTTCAACCATTAATCCAACAATAGAGGTATTACCGTTCACGATTTGATTAGCCACATTCTCCATAACTAATGGTTGTAATGATGGATCTTTATTAGAGTTGGCATGGCTTGTATCAACCATGATATTCGGTTTTATACCGGCTTTTTTTAGTGTGTTTTCGGCTAATGTTACATGCACTGAATCGTAGTTAGGGCCTTTAGAACCGCCTCTTAACACCATGTGGGCGTATTGGTTGCCACGGGTGTGAATAATAGACACTTCACCGGCATTGTTGATACCTAAAAAACGATGAGATTTTGATGAAGATTTAATTGCATTAATCGCCACTTCTAAGCCACCATCAGTACCGTTTTTAAAGCCAACGGGTGATGACAGGCCACTGGCCATTTCACGGTGAGTTTGTGACTCGGTGGTTCTGGCGCCAATCGCAGACCATGAAATAAGATCCTGGGGAGAAATCGGGTCGAGAGCTTCAGTAGACGTAGGTAAACCGATATCAGCAATATCTAGCAATAATTGGCGACCTATTTTTAAACCATCTTGAATGCAAAATGAATCGTTCATGTAAGGGTCATTAATTAAACCTTTCCAGCCAACGGTGGTGCGGGGTTTTTCAAAGTAAACACGCATAACAATCACTAAAGTGTCACTGACTTCATCCGCCAGTTTTTTTAGCCTACGGGCGTAATCTAAGGCAGCGGTAGTGTCATGAATAGAGCAAGGCCCAACCACAACAAAAAGACGATGATCTTTGCCATCAAGAATATGGCGAATTGTCTCTCTGCCTTCGGTGATGGTATTAACCACTTTTTCACTCATAGGGAGTTGTTCTTTGAGTTTCTCGGGAGTGATTAACACCTCTTGAGATTCGATATTTAGGTTTTCGGTAACCGTACTTGACATAGTGATGATCCGATAATGGTCAAAAATAATGGGATAGCTCGCCATTCTACCAAAAACTCAAGAAACTTTTCAGTGAGTTATCATATTATTTGTAATAACCGTAGAATGGTTTGCTATAAAAACGAAGGAAAAGACAACGTGATAAAATTAAAACAAGTAGTATTGTCTGCTTTAGTATTATCAGGCGTATTTTTAGTGCTTAATCAAAGCACCCTTGCAGAGGAAAAACAGCCAACAATAAAGCTGTCACCTAAGATAAAAATACAAGATAGAGACGAGCGATGGTTTGCTCGTCTGCCCTGTAATCAGCTACATAATGTTAAGCCTAATTCTACAAAAGAAGAGGCATTGTTAGCACAGCGAAAAAAACAATGTGTTAAGGGGTTATCTGTTTTTTATTGATAAGAAGAAAAGCGCCATGATTTGAACGGTTTTGTTATTTTGTTATTGATAGATTGGTTTTTATACTGGTATTTATTATTTTGATAGGAGAGTGACATGAAAATTGGCTTACATCAGGGATACTGGCAAAAAGATCCATTACCTAATTTTATTCAGTTAGCCAAAGATGCTGAGTCAATGGGTTTTGACTCAGTGTGGACAGCCGAAGCTTATGGCTCCGATGCATTAACCCCTTTAGCGGCTATTGCCTCTCATACCAGTAAAATTAGAATTTGTACGGGGGTTATGCAGCTTTCCGCGCGAACACCGGTATGTGCAGCTATGTCAGCATTAACCTTAGATCATATCTCTAACGGTAGGCTTTGCCTTGGCGTGGGTGTATCAGGGCCACAAGTGGTAGAAGGTTGGTATGGGCAACCATTTAATAGACCTTTAGAGCGAACTCGAGAGTGGCTAAATATTTTTCGTCAGGTGATAGCCCGTGAAGCTCCGGTAGAGTTTTCTGGTAATCAATATCAGTTACCGCTGCAAGGGGGTATGAACTTAGGTAAACCACTGAAATCGATTACCCATCCACTACGCAAACATATACCGGTATTTTTAGGGGCAGAAGGGCCAAAAAATATAGCATTGGCGGCAACAGAATGTGATGGCTGGCTCCCGATCTTTGTTTCTCCGGCTAAAATGGGTATGTTTGATGAGAGTTTAGCTGGGGCTAAAGATAAAAAAGATTTTGAAATAAACGCTATGGTTAATATGTATGTGAACGACAACCTAGCAGAGGCATTGCTACCGGTTAAGTTTATGCTGGCATTGTACTTAGGCGGTATGGGAGCAAAGAGTGAAAACTTCCATAAAAACTTAATGGGGCGCATGGGTTACGAAGAAGAAGCGCAACATATACAAGATGTTTTTATGGAGAAAGGCCAACTTGAGGCCGCTAATGTAGTGCCTGATGAGCTAGCCGATGAAATTTCCTTATGTGGTCCTAAAGAGCGTATTAAAGAACGCTTACAAGAGTGGAAAAAGTCACGAGTGACTACCATGATGATTGGTGTGAGCCCCTTTGGAGAAGAGGTGACTCGGCAAAATATGGAAATATTGGCAGAAGCTGTGTTGTAAAAAATTATCGTGAAAAAGTAAAAAGCCGAGAATTATTCTCGGCTTTTTTATGGGTATCTTATGTGTCTATAGTTTAAAGGTAAGTTACCTTGTGGCAATAGCAATACCTGCCATGCGACCTGTAAATGAGGCCTCACCAACCGACATGCCACTA
>CBDUPS010000287.1:0-2984 GCA_965369155.1 uncultured Spongiibacteraceae bacterium | reverse complement strand
ACGAAGCGCCATTGCGTCCAGCAGAACCAATGTTGCCGGTGGGTATTCAATTTACCTCAGGGACAACTTCCCGTCCTAAGGCTGTAGTACATACCCATGCTAATGCGTTATGGGGTGGCCGCTCAGGATCACAAAATTTATTGATGGATAGTTCTGATCGCTATTTATGCTTTTTGCCGTGCTTTCATGTGAATGCCCAAAGTTGGACTTTTTGGAGCATGATGTGGTGCGGTGGTTCAGTTGTTTTGTTGCCCAAGTTTTCATCGAGTAAGTTTTGGGAAGTGTCGGTTAAATATCAATGTACCCGAGCCTCGATGATTCCGTTTTGCTTTAAAGCAATAGGAGCCCAAGAAATCCCTGAACACTTTTATAAAACCTGGTCTACTGGCGTTAAATTGCATGGTGTTGAAGATTATTGGAAAGTAAAAACCTTTGCCACATGGGGTATGACTGAAACCGTAACCCATGCAACCCGTTCAGATATTCTGCAAGATTGCCCTGAGATGAATATTGGCGTGCCAAGCCCAGGCTATGAATTTGCCATTATCAATCCAGAAACCGGTAAGTATTGCGAAGTGGGTGAAAACGGCGATTTATATATTAAAGGGGTACGTGGTATTCACCTATTTTATGAGTATTACAAAAACCCTGAGGCGATGGCTAAATCATTTACCAAAGATGGCTGGTTTGCTACCGGGGATATGGCACGCTTAGGTGAAGACGGTTATATGTACTTTGCCGATCGTGATAAAGATGTATTAAAAGTAGGCGCTGAAAACGTATCAGCCCGACAAATAGAAGAGTTTATTGGGAATTTATTGGGTCAAGGTGTATTAGATGAGTACGCTGTGGTGGCGCAAAAGCATGATATGCTTGATGAAGTACCGGTGGTTTTTGCTATAAAAAGTATGTGGACACAAATGAGCGAAGAGGAAATTCGCGAAAAAATCTTATCAGCCTGTAAAGAATCGTTAGCGGATTTTAAATGTCCCCGGGCGGTTTACTTTGAGGAAGAGCTACCACGGGCGACTCTTGAAAAAGTGGCTAAAAATAAACTTAGAGAATTGGCGGATCAATATGCCGATGAAGGGAAAACACAGTAGTTAAGTGAAAAAACCAATAGTGATACACAAAGCGGTAATGATTTTATTAATAGGCTTGTTCCTAGGGCAGTCTATTATTACCGCCTCTGATATCCATATTGTTTTTGAACAAAGTAATACGCATCACTTGGCTGACTCTCATGTAAAACAGGCAGGGGATAATCAAACACACTTAGGTGATGATTGTGGGCATTCTTGTCACAGTCATGGATTGAATATCGTGCTGCTACCTGCCGATAGCCCTTCATTGAAGGTTGCTTCGCAAGACCCTATTGATAACTACCAACCAAGGGCTCACTCTTTAGCTCTTGCTCCTTTTTTAAAACCTCCGATTGCCTAATTAAAACCCTATAGCGGTAGTGGTTACCGCTATTTGTTTTATTGTTTTAATTAAGGATAATCAAATGATACCTATATGTAGAGTATTGATTGCGCTGTTGTTAATAGTGCTTACGGCGAAAAGCGTTGCCCTAGAAAAAAAGCAGCCGAATGAATCGTACACATTAAAATCACAAACGATTGTTGCGCCGCATTCATCTGTTGAGGCTACATCACAATGGGCTCGTTGGTTGTTAACAACAACAGCGCAACTACCTGAGATAAAAAAACTGAGCCACCAAAATAGTGCGGCCTATTGGCAGTATCAAGCCGGGCAACAGGGGTTGTATAACCCAGAGCTATCTTTGGCATACCAAGATAATAGTGATGGAGAGATAAGTTTATCTGTTGCTCAGACTTTGGATTTTTCGGGTAAAGGCAAAGCTCGCTCTCGTGTTTCAGAGACCGCTTTAGCATTACAGCAGGTTAAAAATAAACAGATAAAAGAAGCTGTTTTAGCTGAGGTTCTTCTGGGGCTCATTAGTTACAGCGAATCACAAAAGCAGCTAGTACATATTCAACAGCAAGAAAAAATGCTTAATACCCTGCAGGAGATTATGCAACGCAAAGAACAGGCAGGGGATGTGGCTTTAATTGACCTTGAACTTATGCGTATGTCACAGGCTGAAACCTTACAAAAAATAGCTACAGGGCAATTAGCCTATAACCACGCTAAAGCTGATTTGCAGTCTCTGTTGGGCTTGTTAGAGCCGATTTTCTCTTTACCAAATGATACGGTTTGGATAAACCACATTGATGATTCGCTTTTAGAGCAGAACCGCTATTTAGAAAATAATGCCGAGATAGTCTTTGAACAACAAGCATTAGCTGTGGCTAAGGCAAAGGTATTAGAGGCGAAAACCAACACTAGAGTAAATCCCACTATTGGTTTATCGGCCACTAAAGAAAGAGATGAACAGTATTTGGGACTGCAGATTTCATTACCCATTCAAACGAATAGTTATACAAGTGATGCATACAAACAAAGCCAAGCGCTACTGTTATCACAACAGCAAAATTTGCAAAGCATGCTGCAAAAAGCAAAAGGCCAACATCATTTGTATCAGAGTAATTATCAAGAGCTAGTACATTACTGGCAGCAATGGCAAGCATTGAATAAGAGTGCGGCAGCAACCGAAGCCACTTTAACAGAGCAATGGCAGTTAGGTGACTTATCGACCAATGAGTACCTGCTTTTTATGCAAAAACAAAGTGACATACAAATAGCAGGGTTAACTATGCAGGCTCAATTAAAACAGGCGTGGGTTTACTGGCTTAAGCAAACGCAACAAGTGGAGAGTTGGCTTGAGTCTTTGGCGCAACACCCGACAACGCAACAACAATAAGGAAGGGATATGACTATTTTTACAAGGCTATTACTTGGCGTATTGTTGGTGCTTGGTTGGCAAAACGCTATAAGTCGTGAGGCTGATGAGCATCATACTAATGCTCACGAAGCTCACGAAGCTCACGAAGCTCACGAAGCTCACGAAGCTCACGAAG
>CBDUPS010000286.1:0-2988 GCA_965369155.1 uncultured Spongiibacteraceae bacterium | reverse complement strand
TTAGATATTTCCTTTCGTTGGATTGTAGTTTGGCTGATAACAGCAGCCTTGTTTTTTACTTTTTATTTAGGCTTTATCAATGTTCGCGGGTTTCGTCACGCACTAGATTTAGTAAGAGGCCGCTATACCGACCCTAAGCATCCAGGAGAGGTCACTCACTTACAGGCGCTAACCACAGCACTTTCTGGAACGGTAGGTTTAGGTAATATTGCTGGTGTGGCGGTTGCGATTACAGTGGGTGGCCCTGGAGCTGTTTTTTGGATGATTCTGGCAGGCTTTTTAGGTATGTCCTCTAAGTTTGCCGAGTGTACTTTGGGCGTTAAGTATCGCCATGTTGCCGCTGATGGAACAGTATCAGGTGGGCCGATGTATTATTTAAGCCAAGGCTTAAAAGAAAAAAACCTAGCCCCTTTAGGAAAATTTCTAGCAGTATTTTTTGCCGTGTGTTGTGTGGGAGGCTCTTTTGGAGGGGGTAATCTGTTTCAGGCCAATCAATCTTTTCAAATGGTAGTAAAAGTAACCGGAGGCGATGCGAGTTTTTGGGCTGATAAGGGTTGGCTGTATGGTTTGGTTATCGCCATTATTGTTGGTAGTGTCATTATCGGTGGGGTAAAAAGCATTGCTCAGGTCGCTGTTCGTGTGGTGCCTATGATGGCGCTTATCTATATTGTGGCATCGTTGGTTATTATTTTTGTTCACTTAGATAAAGTGCCGAGTGCATTTGCTCTTATTATAAAAGAAGCTTTTTTCCCTATGGGGATTGTTGGCGGCATGGTTGGTGTGATGATTCAAGGCTTCCAGAGGGCGGCTTTCTCTAATGAAGCGGGTATTGGCTCTTCGCCAATAGTGCATTCAGCCGTGGTGACGGATGAGCCGGTAACCGAAGGGTTTGTCGCCTTGTTAGAGCCATTTATTGATACCGTGGTGATATGCACAATGACGGCATTGGTGATTATTGTTACAGGAGCTTACCAAGGCAGTGCCGAGGGGGTGGACATGACATCTAATGCTTTCGCCTCAACCATTGGTTGGTTTCCTTATGTGCTAGCGGTTGCGGTTGTTTTCTTTGCTTTATCGACTCTTTTGTCCTGGTCTTATTATGGTAATAAAGCATGGACGTATTTATTTGGTCATAGCAAGGTGGCAGAGTTAAGTTATAAATTACTATTTTGTGGGGTGGCAGTTATTGGCTCTTCAATGCAGTTAGACCCTGTTATTGCCTTGTCTGATGCGATGATTTTCTCGATGAGTTTAGCTAATTTACTTGGCCTGTACTTGCTTGCCCCTGTTGTTAAACGAGAGCTTAGCTCATACCTTAGCCGATTAAAGTCTGGGGAAATTAAGCCCTATAAAAATCAATTGCCCAGTGATGAATGAATAGTTAAGCAGAATAATAAAAAGACGCGTATAATGTGCCCTCACTTTTTTATGCGCAGAGTTTACTTATTGTGAAAGAGAATATTCGTAACATCGCTATTATTGCCCACGTTGATCATGGGAAAACTACATTAGTTGATAAACTGCTACAGCAGTCAGGTACTTTGGATCGTAAAAGCCAAGATTCAGAACGGGTTATGGATTCCAACGACCAAGAAAAAGAACGGGGCATCACCATTCTGGCAAAGAATACGGCCATTGAATGGAATGGTTGCCACATTAATATCGTTGATACCCCAGGGCATGCCGATTTTGGCGGTGAAGTGGAGCGTGTGCTTTCTATGGTTGACTGCGTTCTGTTATTAGTTGATGCGGTAGATGGCCCCATGCCTCAAACTCGATTTGTTACTGCGAAAGCCTTTGAAAAAGGTTTAAGGCCTATCGTTGTTGTTAATAAAGTAGATAAACCGAGCGCAAGACCTGATTGGGTTGTTGATCAAGTCTTTGATTTGTTTGATCGTTTAGGTGCAACAGACGAACAACTAGATTTTCCGATTATTTTCGCCTCTGCATTAGAGGGGATTGCCGGTGAAGACTACAACGATATGGCTGATGATATGACGCCATTACTGCAGATGATTCTTGATAAGGTGAGCCCTCCAGATGTGGATATTAATGGGCCGTTTCAAATGCAGGTGAGCGCATTAGACTACAACAGCTATGTGGGTGTTATAGGTGTTGGCCGTGTAACACGGGGGCAGTTGTCACCTAATACGCAGGTAGTGGTGGTAGATAGAGATGGAACTCCCCGTAAAGCTAGAGTGTTGCAGGTGATGGGGTATTCAGGTTTAGAGCGGGTAGATGTTCCTAATGTAGGTGCTGGGGATATCGTTTGTATTACTGGTATTGCTGGATTAGGTATTTCCGATACAATTTGTGACCCAGATATGGTTGAGGCATTACCGCCTTTATCGGTGGATGAGCCAACGGTTAGCATGACGTTTATGGTCAATAACTCACCATTTGCTGGGCAAGAGGGTAAGTTTGTTACCTCGCGCAATATCAAAGAACGTTTAGAGCAGGAGTTAATTCATAACGTTGCCTTACGCGTGACACCTGGTGATACCCCCGATAAGTTTATTGTCTCAGGTCGTGGTGAATTACACCTGTCGGTATTAATTGAAACCATGCGTCGTGAAGGCTTTGAGTTAGGCGTTTCTCGTCCTGAAGTTATTCAAAAAGAAATAGATGGCAAGTTACAAGAGCCCTATGAGCATGTTGTTATTGACGTAGAAGATGCTCATCAAGGATCTATTATTGAAGAGCTAGGTTTACGTAAGGCAGAAATGACGAACATGGAGCCTGATGGTAAAGGCCGAGTAAAATTAGAGTTTATTATTCCCTCTCGTGGATTGATTGGCTTTAGAGGATTATTTTTAACGTTAACCTCCGGCTCTGGCACCATGACTAGTATTTTTGATCATTATGGTGAAGTTAAAGCAGGTGACATGGCAGGCCGTCAAAATGGTGTGCTTGTATCCATGGTAAAAGGCAAAACCTTAAGCTTTGGGTTATTTAACTTACAAGACCGTGGTCGTGTATTTTTAGGTC
>CBDUPS010000285.1:0-2989 GCA_965369155.1 uncultured Spongiibacteraceae bacterium | reverse complement strand
AGCAAAAGCTTCAGCCATTCTATCGGCTAGAGCTTTTACCATGATACTGCTGTAGTCATCATTCTGCGCTACATAGTGGGCGGTTAATTCATCAACACCCACACCGGCAGTGGTAATAAAGCCTCCAACATAATCTTTTTTTCCTGTTGCCTTTGGTGCCACAAAATCAGCGATACAACGGTTAGGCTTATTATCAGCCAATATTTTTTGTTGGCGCATGTGATGTAAAATAGCCAAAGTGTCTTCTCGGCTTTCATCGGTAAACACTTCAATATCATCATCATTAATTTGATTAGCCGGCCAAAAACCGATAACAGCACGAGCGGTTAACTGTTTGTTCTCAACAATTGTTTTTAGCATTTTTTGTGCATCATCAAATAATGAACGAGCACTTTCACCCACAGTGTCATCCTTAAGAATTTTGGGATACTTACCTGATAAGCCCCAAGAGATAAAGAATGGCGTCCAGTCGATATACTCAATAATTTCTTCTAATGGATAGTTGTCAAAAACTTTAACACCGGTAAAAGAGGGGACAGGAGGTGTGTAGTCATCCCAGTTAATAACGGTTTTATTGGCAACAGCCTCTGGGTAGCTCACCAATTTTTCGCTGGTTCTTCTTTTTAAAATACGATCACGAACTACTTTGTACTCAGCTTGTATCTGCGTTACATATTCTTGCTTGCTGCTGCTTAGTAGTTTACTGGCAACAGAAACAGAGCGTGATGCATCGGGGACATAAACCGTGACATCATTAGTGTAGTTTTGCTCAATTTTTACAGCAGTATGACCTTTAGATGTAGTAGCCCCACCTATCAGTAAAGGGATGTGGAAGTCTTGGCGTTGCATTTCTTTAGCTACACCAATCATCTCTTCTAATGAAGGCGTTATTAGTCCGCTAACACCAATAATATCGACATTCTCTTCCCGGGCTTTCTTGAGAATATCTTCGGTGCGGACCATCACTCCCATATCAATAACTTCAAAGTTGTTACATTGCAGAACAACCCCCACAATATTTTTACCAATATCGTGTACATCGCCTTTTACGGTGGCTAAAAGTATTTTGCCATTAGACTGAGAAACGTCACCGTCCTCTTTTTTAGCGGCATCAATAAAAGGCATTAAGTGACCAACAGAATGTTTCATTACCCGAGCGCTTTTAACAACTTGCGGTAAAAACATTTTTCCTGAGCCGAATAAATCGCCTACCACATTCATGCCATCCATTAATGGCCCCTCAATAACTTCTAAGGGCTTGTCGTATTGCAGACGGGCTTCTTCGGTATCTTCAATAATAAATGTGGTAATACCTTTAACGAGAGCGTGTTCGAGGCGTTTCGTGACCGACCAACTGCGCCACTCTAAATCTTTAGGGTCATCTTTTTGCTGACCTTTACCGGCATAATCGTTAGCAATATTTAGTAAGCGCTCGGCGGCATCTTCGCGGCGATTAAGAATAACGTCTTCAATGCGATCACGTAGCTCTGTGGGAATATCTTCATAAATAGCAAGTTGGCCGGCATTCACAATACCCATGCTTAGGCCTTTTTTAATAGCATGGTATAAAAATACTGAGTGAATCGCTTCCCGTACTGGGTTATTGCCCCTAAATGAGAAGGATACATTCGATATGCCACCCGAAATAAGGGCGTGGGGTAGGTTGTTGCTAATCCATTCACAGGAGTCGATAAAATCAATGCCATAGGTGGCGTGTTCTTCAATACCCGTGGCAACAGCAAATGCGTTAGGATCAAAAATTATATCTTCTGGGGGAAAGCCTACGGTATTAACTAAAAGGTCGTAGGAGCGGCCACAGATTTGTTTACGGCGCTCTAAATTGTCGGCTTGGCCCTCGGTATCAAATGCCATAACCACTACCGCAGCACCGTAGCGCATACAGAGTTTGGCTTTCTCGATAAAGTCTTCTTCGCCTTCCTTCATACTGATGGAGTTAACAATTACCTTACCCTGTGTACATTTTAATCCCGCTTCAATGACTTCCCATTTAGAGGAGTCGATCATAAAGGGTACTTTACAGGCGTCGGGTTCGGCAGCTAACAGGTTAAGAAAACGGGGCATGGCTACCATGGCATCTAACATGCCTTCATCCATATTGCGCTCCGGTTTCAACTTGTTGAATAGCTACTTCAATGGCGGTTTGGTACTCACCATCCAGAATTAGTTTTTTAAAGCGGGCAGATCCTGTGACATTACAGCGCTCCCCAACATTCACAAATAGTGAATCTTTGCTGATGGTAAATGGCTCTAAACCACTTAAACGACAGGCAGGTTCAATGGTAGGAATAACCCGTGGGGGATAAATACTGACCGCATCACTAATGGCTTTGATGGTTTCAGGGCTAGTACCACAGCAGCCACCAATAATATTGATTAATCCCGCTTGAG
Organism: uncultured Spongiibacteraceae bacterium; assembly: GCA_965369155.1. Taxonomy (GTDB): domain Bacteria; phylum Pseudomonadota; class Gammaproteobacteria; order Pseudomonadales; family CBDUPS01; genus CBDUPS01. The sequence goes on along the minus strand of CBDUPS010000285.1, from coordinate 580 downwards.
CAAACTCACCAATAATAGATGCCATGCTTTCTGGGGTTTCATCATAACCACCTAGCTCATTAGGTAAACCCGCATTAGGGTGGGCGCTTATAAAGGTATTACATACCTAGAAAGCTCTTCAATATGTGGCCGTAACTCACTGGCACCTAAGGCACAATTTAATCCTATGCTTAATGGTTTAGCATGGGCTACAGAGTTCCAAAAAGCCTCGGGAGTTTGTCCGGTTAATGTACGACCACTGGCATCGGTGATGGTGCCTGAAATCATAACGGGTAATTCAATACCCGATTGGGCAAAGGCATCTTGTGTGGCCGCAATCGCTGCTTTGGCATTAAGTGTATCAAATACGGTTTCGATAAGAATAATATCAGAGCCACCTTCAATTAAGCCGAGTATCGACTGAGTGTAATCCTCACAGAGTTGATCAAAGGTAATAGCACGATACGCGGGGTCATTTACATCGGGGGAAACTGATGAGGTTTTAGAGGTGGGTCCAACAGTGCCAGCTACAAATCGTGGTTTATCCGGGTTTTGTTGAGTGAGCTCATCACAGGCTTCTCTGGCGAGTCGTGCTCCAGCT
>CBDUPS010000284.1:0-3006 GCA_965369155.1 uncultured Spongiibacteraceae bacterium | reverse complement strand
GAATGCACAAAAAGATCCAAACTATAAAAATGGCTGCACCCACTGTAATTTATGCGCCACTTTAATTGAGCATCCCGATGGAATTCGCTGCGTGCTTAATGATAAATTACTTACTGAAAAATCAGTGCAATCGGTTTAATCCATTTAACGCAGCAATACGATAAGCCTCTGCCATGGTGGGATAGTTAAACGTATTATCAACAAAATAGCGTATATTATTACCACCATCTTTTTGTTTCATAATAGCCTGGCCAATATGGATAATCTCCGTGGCCGCCGCACCAAAACAATGTACCCCTAACACTTCTAATGTTTCGCTATGAAAAAGTATTTTTAATACACCCACTTTTTCTCCAGAAATTTGTCCCCTTGCGGTATCTTTAAAAAAAGCACGACCCACTTCATAAGATACTTTTTGTGCCGTTAATTCTTTTTCTGTTGAGCCTATCGAGCTAATTGCCGGTATGGTGTAAATACCGGTCGGCACATCATCAACATAATGACAGTTTTCTTTTCCACGGGCAGTTGCAGAAGCGGCTCGTCCTTGGTTATACGCTGCACTAGCCAAACTTGGCCAACCCACCACATCTCCTGCCGCAAAGATGTGTTCAACTACCGTTTGGTAATGCTCATCAACCGTTATATAACCGCGGTGATCTGCCGTAAGCCCAGCCTTGGCCAAATCTAATAATTCGGTATTTCCCTTACGACCGTTACACCATAAAAGTGCATCGCCATGTACTTTTTTGCCTGACTCTAAATTCATAGTCACACCATGATCCGTCACCTCTACCGATTGGCAAGTTTCTTGATCCCTCACCATAACGCCATAGTCACGCAGGTGATAACTCAGGGCATCAGAGATTTCTGTATCTAAAAATTCAAGTAATGAATCTCTGGTATTAATTAACTCAACCTTAACGCCGATACCCGAAAAAATAGAGGCGTACTCACAACCAATCACTCCCGCCCCATAAATAATGAGCCTTGTGGGTGTGTGGTCCATAGATAAAATGGTATCGCTATCGTAAATTCGTGAATGACTGAAGTCGATATCATCTGGATGATAAGGTCTGGAGCCCGTAGCAATCACTATTTTTTTTGCTGTTACTTGCTGCTTAACTCCACCGGCTTGTAGCAATTCAATAGTGTCAGAAGAAATAAAAGAGGCTTTACCATGCATAACACTAATACGATTACGCTGATAAAAACGGTAGCGCATCTTTACTTGCTCACGCACCACATCTTGTGTTGCCGCCATAAGAGTAGGAAATGAAATGCTAGCCGGTTCTGCAATCGCATGAAAAACGGGATTTTCACCAAAGCGAATTAAATCGTTAACAAAACTTCTTAGGGTTTTTGAGGGAATCGTACCTAAGTGAGTACAATTACCTCCTACGCTATTTTTATCATCAAGAATAACAACTCTAGCACCATGCTTAGCAGCATTAATAGCGGCACTCTCCCCCGCAGGACCTGCACCTAAAACCGCCACATCAAATTGAAGCTTTTTCATTTTTTATTTATCTTTTTTACTTATTTTTTAACTTGTACACAGCCGTAACATTGGCTGAAATAGTAACCGCCCCAATAGATAAACCACTGTCACTATTACTATCACTTACCGCCATCATTTTCATTTCAACTCGTGGTTGGTAAGGCGCTGGCATATAGTTAGACTCAGTAATGCTATAAATTCCGTCTAAGTTACTGCCAAAACTTCTTGCGGTAAATAATGCTTTTTGTTTGGCGTTTTCAATAGCAGCTTTTAATGCTTGCTTCTCATAATTCGATTTATCAGAAAAAACTAATGATGTAGAAGTAATGCGTACACCACCTAAAACCACTAACTGATTAAGAAGCTGTGCATATTTTTCAACATCTTTTAGCTTAAGAGTAATATCTCTAGAAACTTTCTCCCCTGTGTAAATACGCTCTCTTTCCTTCCACTCATACTGCGGCATTATTTGCACAACACTGGCTTGAATGTCTTTTTCAACAATACTATTTTTTTTAGCCACCGTAATAATGTTTTTAGAAAGACTATCCACTATTTTTTTTGCATCAATCGCTTTTGTGGAAACCTCTTCTAATGAGAGTTTTATCACTACGGTGTCAGGCACCACTTCTACCGAACCATTGCCTTGTACTTGTATGTGAGGAAAGTCTATTTCAGCGGCGGCATTAAGCGAAAAAAAACATAAAGCCCCGCAAATAAAACCTGCTACCTTATTTTTAATTTGCATCTTTTTTCCTCTAAATTGATTGACTATTTTTTTCAGAAATCTGTTTATTTAATGTACATAAATCATACAAATAACCCATTAGAAAAAAGCCCACCGTACATAGCCAAAGTAAGCCAGTAAACCACTTACCTAAATAAAATCGATGTACACCAAATATCCCTAAAAAGGTCAGGAGCAACCAACTTAAATTATAATCATAGGGCCCTTGAGAAAATCGGAAGTCTGCGTTTCTATCCATAGAAGGGATTAAGAATAAATCAATAATCCAACCAATACAAAATAGACCAAAAGTACAAAACCAAATAGCACCTGTAATAGGCTTACCATAATAAAATCGATGAGCACCGGTAAAACCAAAAAACCACAGGAGATAACCTAACAACAAACTGTGCGTATTTTGACCGTTCATATTACTCCTTCTTAACAACTTCAGTGAAACAAGATGTGCGGCTTTACCAACATCGATTTAATCAAATGAATGCCGTAGCACAATCGTTTCGATACGATCAGGGCCTGTAGAGATAATATCTATTGGTGCTTCAACTAATGCTTCTAAACGCTTAATGTAAGCCCGTGCATTCGCCGGTAGTTGATCTAAAGATTGTGCCCCCACCGTAGACTCGCTCCAGCCTGGCATACTTTCATAAATAGGTTTGATCAATGCATAGTCTTCGCTGTCTTGCGGCATACAATTTTCTCTGCCATCAAGATATTCGTAACCGATACAAATATTAACGGTCTCAAGTCCATCAAGTACATC
>CBDUPS010000283.1:0-3020 GCA_965369155.1 uncultured Spongiibacteraceae bacterium | reverse complement strand
GTGATGGCACCGCGAGAGACATAGCCGATGCACTGAGCTTTACGACAACAACTACTGATGGCCTGCCACCTATTCCTGTGGTGGGTATTCCTGCTGGGGTAAAAATGCACTCTAGTGTTTATGCGGTATCTCCTGAGGCTGCTGCTGAACTTATTAACACCTTAATAACAGGGGGCATGATAAAAGCGACCCATGGAGAGGTGCGGGATATTGATGAAGTCGCCTTTAGGCAAGGGCGCGTTAGTAGCCGTTTTTATGGGGAGTTATTAATTCCTGAGGTTGGCGGCTTTTTACAGCACACAAAAAATAGTGGCCGAGAGGTGGAAGAATTAGCCATTGATGATATTGCCGCCGAAGTGCTTGAGCGAACGCATCCAGATGACTTACTAATACTTGGGCCTGGTAGCACCACTTACGCCATAAAAAAAATAGGTCTTACTGATAAAACATTAGAGCCTACATTGCTGGGCATTGATGTGATAAAAAATGGCGAGCTAGTAAGTAAAGATACCAACGAAACCCAGCTTTTAGCGCTACTTAGTAAAGAGCCTAATGCACAAATTTATATCACAGCCATTGGTGGGCAAGGGCATATATTAGGCCGAGGTAACCAAGTGATATCTCCTGCGGTTATCAAAAAAGTAGGCATTAACCGTATTAATGTTGTCGCCACCAGAAGCAAATTAGCCGAGCTACAAGGCCGGCCTTTATTGGTTGATAGCAACGACCCCGCCATAGATAAAAGCTTTACCGGCTTTATTGAAGTGATTACCGGTTATCACGATGCGATGCTTTATCCTGTAGGTTTGGCTTCCCCTAATTAAGTAACCTATAAAATACCGCGACATATAGTGTCACATAAAACTGCTTTACTACACCTAAATAAAAAGAGGTGTGCATGATGAAGCAGTTAATGATTGATGCGTTTAATCAGCGAATGCAGGGTTTTATCCCTGAACCCATCACATTAGATTTTTTAACAGCCAACCCCGAAGGGCGTTTACATAACGGCTCTAGCTACTGCTTTTATAAGCTAAAAAAAGTAACCGATAACGCTAAGCAATATTATATTTTAGGAGCCTATGGTATTAGCCGTTTTACTAATTGGCGTTTTCATGAAATAGCAGAAGATGGAAGTATTGCCTATGAATGGTTTTGCCAAGAAGGTTGCGAAGCAGACAATGCCGAAGCCGCCGATAAAATGCAACGGCACAATGCCAATGGTTTTAGCCGCATAAAAGCCTTTGGTATTGATGATAGTATTTTTTGAGAGGGATAAATTAAGTCAGCCGTTGGGCTGCTTTAACCTCGTTGAGGCTGCGTGTGTAAGCCGCTTGTTCAAAACACACTGTGTTCTATCGACCCTGAAAATAGTTTAGCCCAACACGCTTTCCAGACGTGCTCGTGATTGCCCCTGTTTTTAGTAGGTGCGCTGTCTTCATTTGATGCAAGCTCAGTTACAGTGTTTATCTGCTTTTAATTACAAACAATAATAAAGGATTGTGTTTTATTGGGGCGGCATTGTTACCCTATTAACGCTGTAGCGTGATGGATCTGATAGCGCGAAACTTTTATTTTTTTGGCTAGTAGGCTACATTAAAAAGCCATAAATCAAGGAGAGAGACTATGTCAGAGACGAAGGAAATAAAGCTAACAGGGTGGAATGCAGTAGGAGCGTTACTGGTTATTGGTGTGTTTTTGCTTTTTAAGCTGATGTCGGCATCAAGCAGTATGGAAAGCGAAGGAGTGGGGGTTATTAAGGAATACTTACAGTCTGAGTATGTAAGATATCACATGGAAGAAAAGCAAGGCTTAGATAATCTGACGAGCCATTTGCTGAATAAAGATGCTGTTTCTCTAAAGTCAGTTAATATGCGAGGAAACCGCTTAAAGCCTATCGTGAAGGCTGAGTTAACGCCGTCATCATCACACCCTAAAAATATGCCTACCACCTATTATTTTTATATGGAGTACTCAGCATTAACAGGGTGGATTATTCGTTATGAGGCGACAGCGTTTTCATATAACACCACGCTTTTTTGAGTGCGAGTAAAATGCCTAAGTTAGCAGGTATATCAACTAACAAACTAAAAGCCCTTGATGGCAACATAAAGAGCATTATTAAATCTCAGTTGTGGGTGCAAGCTAGTGTGCCTTTTATTGTTGGAGTCACTATTTTTTTGCCTTTGATTATAGGTAGCCTCATCAATGGGCACCTAGATGTTGCTTTTGATAGTGTTTCCGATATCACAAAAAATATAGGGCTAACCATATTCATTTCATTAGCCTGCTATATGTTTAGCATCCCAATATCTATCTTTACAGCACTTTGTTTAATCTTGCTAAATAAGTTCAACAGACTAAACACCGTTAATATTGCGATAGGTTATTTTTGTCTTATAGCGTTTTTTATTGCTTTTTTAATCATTGATGGTTTAAGGCTGCATAGTGACTCTGTTTCTTTTTTAATCTTCTTGATGATAGTAGCTCCTACAACCATGGCTTATCTCATAACATTTTTTTACCTCAAAAAGGGCAGTGTTTTGTAGGGGGAAAGACAAAGGGAGTAAGTTTTATAGAAAAATAGCGGTGAGAGGGGGGGTAATTAAATCCTCAATAAACCTTAATGTATTGATAAAAAAACCGCTCTCCATTAGAGTACGCCCTTCAAATTTAGCCGATAAGCTAAACTGATTGGTGAGGTGTCCGAGTGGCTGAAGGAGCACGCCTGGAAAGCGTGTAACGGGTTAAACCGTTCGAGGGTTCGAATCCCTCTCTCACCGCCAATTTTTTTCTATAATTTTCAATTCACCTTCTCTTTTTTTACTGGCACTTTTGTAGAGGGTGAGAAGCCTCGGTGGTTCGACAAAACACAGCGTGTTTTGAACAAGCGGCTTGCCGCGCAGCCTCAACGAGGTTAAAGCAGCCCAAAGGCTGATTTAATTAATCCCTCTCTCACCGCCAATTTTTTCTATAATTTTCAATTCACCTTCTCTTTTTTTACTGGCACTTTTGTAGAG